>JAYSOL010000386.1:0-6763 GCA_043723045.1 Gammaproteobacteria bacterium
GCCATCCTGCAGGGTGGCGTCGTGCCTGTCCACACCTAAGCCGACCACGTGCAGGGTCTGGCTGCCCCAGGTGACCGACACCTCAACGCCCGGAATCAGCGTCAACCCGACGTCGGCAGCGGCGAGTTCCGCCTCGGCGATGCCATCGGTGACATCGGGGTCCGTCAGGGCCAGCACCTCGACACCGTTGGTCTTGGCGCGCAGCACCAGATCCGCCGGCGACAGGGTGCCGTCTGAATAGTAGGTATGGGAATGCAGATCGTAGTGCGGCATAACAACGCGATTCCTTGATTTCTGGACTACCTTGTCCAGAGTAAGGGCACGGGGATGCGCTAATTGTCATCCCAGGCCTTAAAACAGAGTATCATGATAGAGAACCAATTTGACCCCCGGAATACCCCGATTCATGATGAACCAACCACCCCTCTCCGAGGCCGTCACCCGCTTCAAACAGGCCGCGGAGGAAATACTGAGCACGTATGAGGCGCGCAAGCCCCAGCGCAGCGTCCAAGTCACGCCGGCGCAAATCGTTGATGCAGTTGAACAATTTCTTAATATCACGCTCCGCACCGACCGCGAGGGTGAAACCGGCCCGCTGGCCTCGGACGATGTGGACCAGCTGGCAGACTACGGACTGAGCCTGCTCATGGACCTGAGCGAATGGGCCAAGCTGCTGAGCTGCCAGAACGCCTACGCCGAGCTGCAGAAAGTCAGCCTCGCGGCCACCGACTGGGTCATCCGCCATCAAGGCCAGATCCGCGCCCTCGAGCCGGTGGTCAATGCCTTTGCCGAGGTCGCCAACGAGCTGCGTGAGCCCGGCGAGCTGGAGCGCATGGCGCAGTTCATGGGCCGGGTCTTGAGCGTCACCGCCGACTTTATCCAGCAGGACCTGGAAAAGACCAATCCGGGACGGCCCTGGCGCGTCCTGCATCTCAACCGCGGCATCGTCGCCACGCGCTCGCACAACGTAGCACTCATGCAACAGGTCTTCGACGATCTGGTGCAGGCCGTGCCGGAGGATGCCCCGGGATTCTTCCGCGAGGGCATGGAGCAGATGGAAGCGCTGAATTATCCGCCGGAAGTGCGCGAGGTCATGAGCCGCTACTACACTGCGGTGACGCGCCCCACCATGCACTGACCGCCGGCATTGCCCTCGGCGAGGCTAAATGCGAGAATATTTTTTATATTCATTTTCCATGGTCCTATGAAACTCCTTTTCGATTTCTTTCCGCTGCTGTTGTTTTTCGCCGCTTTCAAGCTGGCGGGCATTTATGTGGCGACCGCCGTGGCCATCGTCGCCTCCTTCCTGCAGGTAGGCGGCTACTGGTGGAAAAAACGCCGCTTCGAAACCATGCATCTCATCACCCTGGCGGTGATCGCCGTGTTCGGCGGCCTGACCCTGGTACTGCACAACGACACCTTCATCAAGTGGAAACCCACGATACTCTACTGGGTCTTCGCCACACTGATCCTCGGCAGCCAGTATATCGGCAGCAAAACCGCCATGGAGCGCGTGCTCGGCGGCCAGTTGCCCTTACCCGCCGCGGTATGGAGCCGCTTCAACTTCAACTGGGGGATATTCTTTCTCGCCATGGGCGCGCTGAATGTGTACGTCGCCTTCTACTTCGGGCTCGAGCACGACACCGCCTGGCGCCAGGAGATGTGGGTAAACTTCAAGGTATTCGGCTCCCTGGCCCTCACTTTTCTGTTCACCCTGGCACACATTCCCTTCCTGTCCAAATATCTCGACACGCAAACCGGCAAGGACGTCTCCTGATGTATTACGCCATCAGCGGCCGTGACGTCGCGGACAGTCTTGCGCGCCGCCAGACGGCGCGACCCGCACACGTCCAGCGGCTGGAACTGCTCAAAAACCAGGGACGCCTGTTGCTCGCCGGCCCCTACCCGGCCATTGACGCCGAAGACCCGGGCGCCGCGGGCTACAGCGGCAGCCTGATCGTCGCCGAGTTCGATTCCCTGGACGCTGCCCGCGCCTGGGCCGACAGCGACCCGTACGTCGCGGCCGGCGTCTACGCCGAGGTCAGCGTCAAACCGTTTCGCAAGGTGCTGCCGTGAATGCGCGCGTTGCCATGATCGAGGAACTCCTGCGCAGCACCTTCGCACCCCTCAGCCTCGACGTGGTCGATGAGAGCGCGCAACACGCCGGACACGCCGGCGCCAAAAGCGGCGGCGGTCATTACGCCCTGACCATCGTGGCCGCACAGTTCGCCGGCCTGAGCCCGGTGCAGCGGCACCGCATGATCTACGAGGCCCTGGGCGACGCCATGCGCAAGGAGATACACGCCCTCAGCATCCGCGCCTACACGCCGGACGAGCTTTAATACCAAAACCTATACCAACAACCTGTCACCATAACAACGAGGACCCCCCATGAACTACACCCGCTCACTGTTACCGATGCTGCTGGTCAGCCTCGGCCTCGCCATTACGGCTTGCGGCGGCAACGGCACGGACAAAAGCAAGATCCTGAGCACCGTCAATGGTGACGTGATCACGCAGAACGATTACGACGACTATCTCAAGTCACGCCAGACGCAGCAGGCACCGATCGCCGACAAGGAAAAGGAAAAGACGGTGGTGATGGAGGAAATGGTCACCCGCGCATTGCTGGTGCAGAATGCACGCAAGAATAAGCTCGACAAGGACCCGGAGGCATACTTCCAGATCAAACGCCAGACCGAGAACATCCTGGCGCGCGCCATGCTGAGACAGTATCTCAAGGACAATCCGATCTCCGATGAAGAAGTGAAGCAGCGCTTTGAGAAGGAAGTGGAAAAGACCCACAAACTCGAATACCACGCGCGCCATATCCTGGTGAAAACCAAGGAAGAAGCGGACGACATCATGAAGAAACTGCACGTGGCGAACTTCGCTGCTTTGGCGAAGCAGAAATCCGTCGACGCGCGCTCCGGCAAGGAAGGTGGCGACCTCGGCTGGTTCAACGAAGGCGCCATGGTGCCGGAATTCTTCACCGCGGCCAGCCAGCTAAAGAAAGGTGAAATCACCAAGGAGCCGGTCAAGACCGAATTCGGCTGGCACATCATCAAGCTTGAGGACACCCGCCCGTTCAAGGTTCCGGAATTCGAGCAGGTCAAGGCCAACGTGCGCCAAATGGTGCAGCAGGAAAAAATCGACAACATGGTGAAAGACCTGAAGGCCAAGGCGAAGATCACCAACGCCGATTGATCACGCCGTTGCCGGCGGCGCCCTGGGCTGGCATTATCGCCCGCCCAGGGCGTCGGTGTTTCAGCCATTGTTCCCTGCGAAGCCAGCCTGCGTAACGCCACAAGAACAGGCGCGGCAACGTATATCTCGCTGTTGTTTCCCGATGACCACTCTATCCGCTATACGACATGTCGCGCTGACCTTAGGGCTGACTTTCATGCTGATGCCGCACGTGTCCGCCGCAGCGGATGCACTTCCGGCGGTGGGCGCGAAGCCGGTGGAGTTTGCCGCCAACCTGCGCAACGGCGACCGCATCGGCAATATCCGCATCCTGGGGCTGCTACAGTTACCGTCGTTCAGTGTGAATAATCTACGTTTCGCCGAGTTCTCGGATCTGGCGTGGGACGACGACGATGGCGTACTGTATGCGGAGTCCGATCAGGGCGGCCTGTTCTGGCTGCAACCGGTATTCACGAATTCCTATCTGACCGATGTAAAGCTCATCAAGGCGCAGCCGCTGCGCGAACTGGGCAAGGACAAAGCGGTACGCTGGACACGCACCGACGCCGAAGGCATGGATATCGTCAACGCACGTAACGGCCGCAAAAATGACGCGGAACTCGTGATCAGCTTCGAGCGCGAACCGCGCATGCTGCGTTATCGCACCGACGGCACGGCCATCCGCCAGTACGCACTGCCGAAGCCCTTGGACGCTATCAAAAACTACCACGGCGCCAACAAGGCGTTGGAAGCGGTGTGCATCGACCCGGACCGCGGTGTGCTCACCGTAGCGGAACAGCCGCTGCGCGGCGAGCGTCCGGGCTATACACGCATCTTCGACCTGCAGGGAAAATCCTGGTATTTCCCCGCGACCAAAAACAACGGCATCGTGGCGCTGGAGTGCCTCGGTCACGGCGACATACTGGTTCTGGAACGCGACTACCTCTCGATCCTGGTTCATACCATTATCACGCTCAAAAAGATTCACCTCCCGGCGGGGTTGCCGGATGGCGCGACACTGTCGGCGGAAACCCTGGTGCGGCTGGACGACAGCAACGGCCTACGACTGGACAATTTCGAGGGGCTCACCCGCCACCGGGGCAATCGTTACTTTATGATCAGCGACAACAACGATAATTTTCTGCAGCGCACGCTGCTGTTGTATTTCGAGATTGTCGATGCAAAGTAGCGCGGGAATTATTTAGAGAGCCTCTGAATAATTCGAAGTAGGGTGCGTCCCACGCACCATTTTGTCGATCGGTGCGCAGGGCGCACCCTACATTTTTGAATTAAGCAGAGCTTCGTCAGCGTTCGCCACCGCCTCCGTGGGTTACGCCGGCTTGTGCCGGGGAAGGGGGATTGCCACGGCCGCTGGCGCGGCCTCGCAATGACGGAGAGGGCGTCAATTATTTTCCGATCAAAACGAAGAATTCAGCTTCACTCAACATACGGATGCCAAGCTCCCGCGCCTTGTCCGCCTTGGAACCCGCGTCCTCGCCCACCACCACGTAATCGGTCTTTTTCGACACACTGCCCGCCACCTTGGCACCCAAGGCCGTGAGCCTTTCCTTGGCCTCGTCCCGCGTCATTCCGGCGAGTGTGCCGGTCAGCACGAAGGTCTTGCCGGAAAGCGCGGAGACCGCCGCTTTTTTTTCCATCCTGGGCCAATGCATGCCTGCGTCGATCAGCTTTGTGATCACCTCGCGATTGTGCGCCTGCTGAAAAAACGTATGAATATCCTCAGCCATGTTCGGCCCGATGCCAGGAACCGTTTGCAGCGTCTCGGAATCCGCATCCATAATCGCGTCAAGCGCGCCGAAGTACTGCGCCAGCGCCAGCGCCGTGGCCTCGCCCACCTGCGGTATGCCGAGGGCGTGCAGAAATCGCGGCAGTGTGGTGTGTTTGCTCTTGTCGATACTGTCGAGCAGATTCTGTGCCGACTTGTCACCCATGCGCTCAAGCTCCGCGAGCTGCGCCTTGCTGAGGTGATAGATATCGGCGCTGGAGGTAACCAGATTGGTGTCCACCAGTTGCTGCACCAGCTTATCGCCCAGGCCTTCGATATCCATGGCGCGGCGCGAGGCAAAGTGCAGTAACGCGCCCATGCGCTGCGCCGGACAGTACAGGCCGGCCATACAGCGGTGCGCGGCCTCGTCCGGGTGGCGGATCACCTCCGAACCGCACACCGGACAGCGGTCCGGCATGCGCCAGGGCTGCGCGTTGTGCGGGCGTTTTTCCTTCACCACCCCGACCACTTCCGGGATCACATCGCCGGCGCGCCGCACGATCACGGTATCACCGATGCGCACGTCCTTGCGCTCCACCTCGTCCTGGTTGTGCAGTGTGGCGTTGCTCACCACCACGCCACCGACCTGCACGGCTTTAAGCTTGGCCACCGGTGTGATCACGCCGGTGCGACCCACCGACGGCAGAATATCCTCCACCACCGTGGTCTCCTCCTGCGCCGGCAGTTTGTGGGCGAGGGCCCAGCGCGGCGCACGCGCCGTGTAACCCAGGCGTGCACGCGCCGCCAGGGCGTCGACCTTGTACACCACGCCGTCGATCTCGAAGGGAAGTTCAGTGCGCTGTTGGAGTATTTCCCGATAGTAATCGAGGCACGCCTCGATACCGTTCACCTGGCGGAACAGATCGGTCACGCGGAAGCCCCACTCCTTGAGACGGGCGACCACCTGCGAGTAGAGCGGCGCCACTTCCTGCGACACCTCCCCCAGACCCCAGGGAAAGAAACGCAAGGGGCGGCCGGCGGTGATGCGTGGATCGAGCTGACGCAGGCTGCCGGCGGCGGCGTTGCGCGGATTGGCGAAGACGTTCTCGCCCTTGGCCAGCCTTTCGGCGTTGAGTCGCTGGAAATCACCCGTGGGAATAACGATCTCGCCACGCACCTCCAGCACACTGGGCCAACCCTGTCCGTGCAGACGCAAGGGTATGCTCTTGATGGTGCGCACATTGCTGGTGATGTCCTCGCCGGTCTGTCCGTCACCGCGCGTACCGGCCTGGGTCAGCACGCCATGCTCGTAACGGATACTCACCGACGTGCCGTCGAATTTCGGCTCGGCGGTGTACGTCACCGCCTGCTCCGTGCCGAGACCCTTGCACACCCGCTGATCCCAATCGCGCGCCTCCTGATCGTCGAAGGCGTTATCCATGGAGGTCATGGGCAGAGGATGCAGCACCGCGCCAAACTCGGCGAGGGGCTGGGCCCCGACACGCTGGGTCGGCGAATCGGAGGTAATCAGTTCGGGATGCGCGCGCTCCAGGGATTGCAGCTCGCGCAACAGCCGGTCGTATTCGGCATCGGCGATGAGCGGCGCGTCGAGCACGTAATAGCGGTAGTTGTGCTCGTTGATTTGTTCGCGCAGTTGCTCAACGCGTTGCTTGGTTTTGTGCGGGTCGGTCATGGGCGCATCGTATCACGAAGCGAAATGGCAGTGCGCGGTCCGACGGGCGTACCTTCACGCCGGCGTGCCGAATCCCATGGCCTGGTTTGCTTTTTTGAGTGTAGATTTTAAACGTCCCGTCGGAGCTCGCCGAGCACCGCAGCCCCACCGGGGGGCCT
>JAYSOL010000387.1:0-4956 GCA_043723045.1 Gammaproteobacteria bacterium
CGATGACAAACGGGTCGCTGGTGATGCCGTAGGCACGGTACTTGGCCGAGATCTCATCCAGCACCGCGCTGACGTTGGTCACCAGGCAGTCTTCGCCGGCGCGCTTCTGGAAATCGATCTCGCCGCATTTGCGGAACACCGGATCGATCAGCCACGGGTCGATATCGATCAACTTCGCAAAGTCCTGCGCGACCTCGTGGTAGTGACCGAAGTGGGTGGATTTCAGCCGGTTGAACCAGCCCATGGCCAGGGGCGGCAACACCGGCTGTTGCAGGTTCATCAGCAGCGGCGGGCAACCGCCCGAGAGGTCGTTGTTCAGCAGGATCATGCACGGCACATAGCCCCGCAAGGCCAGTTTGTCGCCCTCCCGCACCAGCGGTTCGAGCACCAGCTTGCGCCCCGAGGGCAGATCGATGGTCGTCGGTTCGACGATTTCCGGCAGCAGCGAGCCCACGCGCACATGGTAGCCGGCCTTTTCCAGGATGTTGGTCAGGGCATGGAGATTTTCCAGATAAAACAGGTTGCGCGTATGGCTTTCGGCGATCACCAGGACGCGGCAGGCCTTGGGGCAGAGCCGGCCCGCGGCGGCCTGCACCGCCTGGACGCACAAGGGCAGGAAGGCCGGATTGAGGTTATTGAATCCACCGGGGAAGAGATTGGTATCCACCGGTGCCAGCTTGAAGCCGGCATTGCGCAGGTCGACGGAGGCATAGAACGGCGGCGGTGTTTCCAGCCATTGACCCCGGAACCAGTGCTCGATTTCCGGTTGCCGCTGGAGCAAGTGCTCCTCGATCTGCTGCAGAGGACCCGTCAGGGCCGTGGTCAGATGGGGTACGGCGTGCAGGTGCTCGATGGACATGGCGGCTTCGTTCCCTTAAGCGAGGCTGGATGGTAACTCATCCAGGGCGGCTATAGAATGTCTCTTTCCCGAGCCCGGGGTTTCTGGCACATTTCATGCTAGCAATCTTTACGCTGAACCTCCTCCTCTGAGCGCCGGACCCCCAGTGCGGGGTGCGGATCACGCCAGGACCGGATGTTGAATCGTGTCGCCCGTGAGGCTAGCTTTAGTGCGTAGTGTGTCATCCATAATTAAGACAATTTCGATGTCGTGCACGGGCCAACTATTAAAACTGGCTGCAAAACATAGAATTTAGTGATATTTTGTGCTAATAAATCATTATCCTAGGAAAATAAGTGGAGAAAATACATTTACTAGTGGGCGCGTGCCGGGATAAGCAACTAGAATTACATGGGTGCACTAACCGACTGGGGTGGAAGTTTTGAGTATCAAGGTAATGATCATCGACGACAGCAACACCATACGTCGCACCGCCGAGGCGTTATTGAAAAAGGCTGGGTATGACGTCTTTACTGCGTCCGATGGCTTCGAGGCGATGTCGGTCATCACCGATCAGCGACCGGACATAATTTTTGTCGACATCATGATGCCGCGACTGGACGGGTATCAGACCTGTCAGCTCATCAAGAACAACAAGACATTCAGGGATACGCCGGTGATTATGTTATCGAGCAAGGACGGTTTGTTCGATCGGGCCCGCGGCCGGATCGCCGGATCCCAGGAACACATCAACAAGCCTTTTACGCAGGAAGAGTTGATCGAAGTGATCAACAAGTACGTGCACTGACGCTATGCGGATACGAACCACTTTAAATTAATTCCAACAGCAGTAACGTTTTTTAGAGAAGAGGGAATACGGAAATGGCGATTAAAAATGTACTGGTGGTTGACGACTCCCCGACGGAAGTACACATCCTGAGCGAGATGCTGAAGAAAAACGGGTTTAGCGTCATAACGGCTTCCAACGGCGAAGAAGCCATTGCCAAGTCGAAGTCGGGTAAGCCGGATCTTATTCTGATGGATGTGGTGATGCCCGGCATGAGCGGGTTCGAGACGACGCGCGCCATCACCAAGAATCCGGAGACTGCGAACATCCCGGTCATTATCTGCACCACCAAGGGCCAGGAAACAGACAAGGCCTGGGGCCTGCGTCAGGGCGCGAAGGACTACATCGTCAAGCCAGTGACCGAAAAAGTTTTGATGGCCAAGATTCAGGCCCTCTAACCAATAAAGAATAATCAAAGCATGGCGCAATCCAGACTCGATCCCTTAAGCCTGCTGCATCACATGCAGCAGCAGAGCCGCAGCCACTCGCCGGGCCTGCCCGAGCAGGTGCAGCTGGCGACATTGTGGTCCGGTCTTGGATTCCGCTTGGCGGATATACAGTTTGTCACACCCCTCGACCAGATCTCCGAGGTGTTGCATTGCCCAAGCATGACGCCGGTGCCGGGTACAAAATCCTGGCTTAAGGGCATCGCCAACGTGCGTGGCACGCTCTATACCATCGTCGATCTTGCCGAGTATTTCGGCAAGCAGCCGGTCGAGCCGGACGAGAAAGCCAGGCTGTTGATCATGAATATCGCCGGACTGAACGCGGCGCTGATGGTGCACGAAGTGCTGGGTCTGCGCCACTTCGATGAAGAGATGGAAAGGCATAATGTCACCCGGGTGGACGATCCGGCGATGCTGCATGCCCGGGGTGCGTTTTTGCGCGACGATGTTTTGTGGGGCGTGTTCGACATGCACTCCTTGGCGGAAAGCAGCGTGTTTATGCACGTGGCGGCCTAGGCATGTCGGCCAGGCCTGCGGTGATTGCGGGACGGACGATGCTACACAGCAGTAACTTGGGTGTTATCAGCCGGTGTGTCCGGTGAACTGATCCCAAATGGGTGCACGACGGCAAAGCGGGATAACAAACGAACAGGAATCTCTTACGAGATGAGGTACTAGGTATGGCGATGATCAAACTACCCAAGCTTGGCAAATCCAAGTCGAAATCGGCCTCACAGGGTAAAGGTGGGGGTGAGGACCAGATCGGGTTCGATGTGGGCGAGGAATATATTGACGTCCAGTCGGGCCGTCGCCCGCTGCCCGGCGCCAAGGACATCCTACGGATCGTCAGCAGCCTGCCCGTGCTGCTCACTATCATGGTGCTGCTGTTCATCGGCGTGGCGTGGATGTTCGCGGCCGGCGCGGAAAAGGCGGACAAGGAATCTAAATACATCGAACAGTCTTCGCAGCTGTTGATGTTGTCACAACGCGTCGCCAAGGATGCGCGCGAAGCGGTCTACGGGCAGGAAGGCGCATTTCCGACCCTGAAGGAATCGCGCAATACCTTCGAAACCATTATCACCAACCTGACCAAGGGTAACGACAAGCTGGGCATCCCGCAGAGCCCGGCGGATGTCGCGCCGGCACTTAAGGCGGTAACGGACAAGTGGAAGGTGATGCGCGAGAACGTTGACCAGATTCTCGGTCAGGAAGAGGCCGTGTTGACCCTGCGCGATCACGTGGTGGGCATCAACCAGGCGGCGCCCCTGTTGTTGGCGCTGTCCGACGAAGTGGTGGAAATGGGTGCGGAGGCCGGTGTCAGGGGCGACGTGCTGTATCTCGCCGGCCGTCAGGGTATGTTGAGCCAGCGCATTGCCAAGGACGTGAATCTGTTCTCCCAGGGTGGCTCGGAGGCCGCCGTGGCGGCCGCCCAGTTCGGTAAGGACGCCAAGCTGTTCCGCGACACCAATATCAAACTGCGTAGTGTCGTGCCGGCCAGTGTGCGCGGCAAGTTGGACGAGGCCGGGGGCATTTTTGACGAGCTGAACGTGCACGTCGAAGGCATTCTCGGCATCGCCGCGGAATTGTTCGTATCCCAACGCGCCAGCCAGCTGGTGTTCGAGCAGTCGGATCCGGTGCTGGACTCGGCCAAGAAACTGGTGTCGGGTTACACCGCCATGGCGGAACAGCGCGAAGCCCAGAAGGTGTGGACCTACATTGCGGGCTTCGCCGCCATCGTCTTCCTGGTCCTGGTGGGCTGGAAGCTGGTGAACGACCAGCGCCAGCGTGCGCGTGCCAGTTTTGAGCAAAACCGTGTCACCCAGGACTCCATTCTTAAGCTGCTGGATGAAATGGGTAACCTGGCCGACGGTGACCTGACGATTCAGCCGGAAGTAACCGAGCAGATCACGGGCGCTATCGCGGACTCCATCAACTTCGCCGTGAAGGAAATGCGCAACCTGGTGGTGCGTATCAAGGCCGCGGCGCAACAGGTGGCGGTGGCATCGGAACGCAGTCGCCAGACCGCTAACGAACTGACCCAGGCGGCGACACGCCAGGCGGTGCAGATCGCCGAAACCACCGACCGTGTGAAATCCATGGCCAAGCTCATGGAGGAGATGTCGCTGAGCGCGGAAAAATCCGCGGAAGTGGCGCAGGGTTCGGTGAACACGGCAAAACGCGGTTCGGAAGCGGTGCAAAACACCATCCAGGGTATGGACGGTATGCGCCAGCAGATTCAGGAAACCGCAAAACGCATCAAGCGCCTCGGCGAATCGTCGCAGCAGATCGGTGAAATCGTGGAGCTGATCAACGACATCGCCGAGCAGACCAACATTCTGTCCCTGAACGCCGCCATTCAGGCGGCCATGGCGGGCGACGCCGGCCGCGGTTTCGCGGTGGTGGCGGACGAAGTGCAGCGACTGGCGGAACGCTCCGGTGAGGCGACCAAACAGATTGCCGACCTGGTGAAGACCATTCAGGCCGATACCAACGAAGCGGTGGCCTCCATGGAGCAGGCGACCAAGGGTGTGGTGGAGGGTACCCGCCTGGCCGACGCCGCAGGCCAGGCGCTGGGTGAGATCGAGTCGGTATCCGAACAATTGTCCGAACTGATTGTGGGCATCGCACGTTCCGCGTATCAACAGTCGGAGACGGCGACGGCGGTGTCCCTGAACATGGGACAGATCCAGGAAGCGACGACCATGACCTCCACGGGTACGCGTCAGACGGCCGAGTCGATTGGCAAGCTGTCGGATCTGGCGCGCGAGCTGCAGGCGTCGGTGGCCGGCTTCAAGTTGCCGGCCGCTTGATACACGGACCGCGCT
>JAYSOL010000388.1:0-3034 GCA_043723045.1 Gammaproteobacteria bacterium
TGCGCAGGGCGCACCCTACGCCATCACCCGCGATATCTGGATATTCAGTTTTTTGATGCGGTGCCACAAGCTGCGTTCCGAGATGCCCAGGCGCTTGGCCGCCTGCACCTGCACCCCGTTGCACGCCTCCAGTGCCTGTAAAATGGCGCGTCGCTCCACGTCTTCCAGCCAGACATCCAGATCCTGGTCGCCCATTTGCTCCAGACAACTTGCGCTGGTGGCAACACCAGCGGTGTCCGGAAGGATGGCATAGGGCAGGTCCGCCTGATCGATCTCCGAGCCCTTGCAGGACAGCAGCGCACGCTCCACCGCATTGCGCAGTTCGCGGATGTTGCCCGGCCACGGGTAGCGCGTCAGCACCTCTGTGGCCGCGGGGGTAAAACCACGCACCGGCTTGTCGGTATCGGCGGCGATCTCGTGCAGAAAACTCATGGCCAGTAACGGCACGTCGTCCGCGCGCTGGCGCAGCGGCGGCACCACAATGCTGTACACATCCAGACGATAAAACAGATCGTCGCGGAACTTGCCCTGACGCACCAGCTCCTTGAGATTGCGGTTGGTGGCGGCGATCACCCGGACATCGATGGCGCGCACCTGATCGCTGCCGAGGGGGGAGAATTCGCGCTCCTGCAGGACACGCAGCAGTTTCGCCTGCAGCCCCAGATCCAGATCGCCGATCTCATCCAGGAACAGCGTGCCGCCCTGGGCCTGTTCCAGCCGGCCGGAACGATTGCTGGCAGCGCCGGTGAAGGCGCCTTTCACATAACCGAACAACTCACTCTCCATCAGATCGTGCGGAATCGCCGAGCAGTTAATGGCGACCCACGCGCCTTCCGCGCGTGGACTCAAGTCATGCACGGTGCGCGCCACCAACTCCTTGCCGGTGCCGGACTCGCCGGTGATCAGTACATTGGTCGTGTACGGCGCGACCTGGCGTATCTCTTCCTGCAATTTTTGATATGCCTGGCTCGCGCCCAGCAGGCGGCGGCGTCCGCGCGATTGATTGACCGCCTCCTTGAGCTGCAGGTTCTCGCGCAGTATGGTGCGCAGCTTGACCGCGTTGTGTACCGCGATCTCCAGCTCCTCCGGCTCGAAGGGCTTGGTGAGGTAATCCGCTGCACCGGCGTGCACGCTGCTCACCGCCGAGCGGATGGTGCCGTGCGCGGTGACCACGATGACCGGCACCTCGGGGCGCTCCTTGCGGCAGCGGCCGATAAAGGCATCGCCGCCCATGCCGGGCATGTTCAGATCCGACAGGATGACATCGAGATTTGGGTTCGCCAGGTGGTTCAGCCCGGTCTCGCCGCTGTTCGCCAGCAGCACTTCGTACCCGGCATCCACCAGGATCATGCGCATGACCGCCTGCATGTTCTGCTCGTCATCCACTACCAACACCGTACGCTTCATGTCTCTGACCCCGGATACAACGCAAACCGCATGGCGAATCTGGCGCCGCCGTGCTCCGGCGGCAACACCTCAAGCTTACCGCCGTTCGCCTCCACCAGGGTATTCGCCAGGGACAAACCGAGCCCAGTGCCTTGCGCCTTAGTGGTGAAAAACGGCTCGAACAGACGCGGCATCACCTCCGCCGCTATGCCCGGACCGCTGTCTTCGATGGACAGCAGCACGTGGCCATTGACGCTACTGGTTGAAACGTACAGATCACCGCCCTGCTCACCCATGGCCTGGATGGCATTGGTCAGAATATTCCCCCACGCCTGCTGCAACAGTCCGGCGTCCGCCATGATACGCGCCTCGTCATGCTCGATGTGTCGTCGGGTGCGGATGTTGTCTCTACCCGCCAGCGCGGTGGCCAATGCGCGTTCCATGGGGAACGCCGGATCGATGCTGGCAAAATTCGGCTGGCGGTGGCGCGACAGCTGGAGAAAATCCTGCACCAGACTGCCCACACGCTGACTCTCTTCCCGCAGCATGCGGATCAATTCGGATTTCTTCGCCGGCGTTTGCCCGGCCTTCTCCAGCAGGGCGGAGGCGGTATTGATCACGCCGATGGGGTTGCGTATCTCATGCGCCAGCGCCGCGGAAAGTTCCCCCAGGGCCGCGAGCTTGTCGCGCTGAAACGCCTGCTGCTGTTGGTCGCGCGCCTCGCGCAAGCTTACCGCCATGGCATTGAAGGCCTGGGCGAGATCGCCCAACTCGTCATCCGAAGCAACCGGGACCGTGGCACTGAAATTCTGTGCCGCCAATTGCATCACAGCGTTGCGCAGGTCCTCCACCGGACGCAGCACCAGGCGGCTGAGAAACAAACCCATCAATCCACCGATCACCAGACCGACCACGGAGATCGCCAGAAACAGCACCACCCGGTTCGTCACCACCTCCTCAAAACCACGCCGCTCCAGACCGGTAAAAATAATCGCCTCCACGCGACCCTCGGTATCGACCACTGGTGTGTACTGGCCGCGAAATTTTCCCTGCTCGGCGTCGACGCTGTAATACGGTTTCTTGTCCTTCTGCAGCAACCGCAGGACGCCGGCGGGGAGATTACTCAGATGCACAGACTTGCCCGGGCGCGAGAAGACGTCGATAAAATTGGCACCCTCGCGGTAGTAAAGACGGTTCTTCATGCCCGTCAGATTGGATAACTCGTCAATGAAATCCTGATTGAGCAGGCTGCCCATGACCAGGTAATAACGCGGCGTTCCGCTACGCGGCACCGGCGTGATGCCGACCGCCGCCAGCTGGTTCGTGCCTTTGTACCCCACCTTCAGCACCGCCTCCGTCTGGCCGCGCTCCCACAGGATGCCCATCCTGACCGGCACCGAGCTATAAACCAGTTGCTGTTGCGGCGTATAGATCTGGATGAAGGTAATGCCCAATTCCTGGGAAATCCGCGCCACCGGCTGACGGATCGGATCCGCCACCCCCTCATCCAGGCGCGCGGCAAACTCCGGATCATCCGCCAGGACCGCGCCCAGCATAATGGCGTCGTTCTGATACGCCTGTAGCCACACCTGGCTGGAATGGGAGGCATCCTGTATCCAGCGGCCCAAACGCTGCTCGAATCCGGAGG
>JAYSOL010000389.1:0-4930 GCA_043723045.1 Gammaproteobacteria bacterium
CCGTCTCCATGGCGTGTTGCCACAACCACAGCCAGATGGGCGGCATGTCGTTGTCCGTTACTAACCATACCTTGCCGGCGCCCTTGACCAGAGTCCAGAGCAGCAGGGCATGATCGAGATCGCCGATGGCGCGGTATTGAAAGATGCGAAGATCGGTCAGCACGACGACCTGACCTTGACCCAGGGCGCGGCTCACCAGTGCCGCCCCGCCCGCATGCCGCGCCACGGTATCGGTACTTTTTGCCCCGGTCAGCACCGCATGCTGACTGAAGTCGGCCTTCAATACCCCGCCGGCGGAGGGCAGACGCACCTCGGTATAGTCATCGTGGGTATCGTTCGCATCGCTGTCTCCCGCGGCATCGTCCTCCATCTCCTCATCGGCCTCGTCGGCCTCGACCTCCGCATCATCATCGTCTGTATAACTGGAGCGCGTGAGACCAAGACCCAGCGCCGTCAACAGCGGATCACGCGGCGGTGACAGATCGCGGGCAGCACCTTTGATTCTAGCGGGCAGGTGCGGTACGGTAACGATCAGGCGACCCCCGCGTTTTACCCACTCCAGCAGCGCCTGGGTGCGCGCCTGTCCCAGGGTCTGGCGGTCGCTGGTAATGATCAATACGTCGTTCGCCGCCGGATCGGTCTGCATGCGCCGGGCATCCTCCAGGCGTTCGACATCGACGCCCATGTGGGTCAAAAAGCGCTGTACCGCCAGCAACGGATTGCGCTTGGCCTCGCCGTGCAGGCCGACGGGAATTTTTATCTCGCGCTTTTCCACATGCTGAGCGATCCAGTATCCCAGGGCCGCAAGCAGCGCCAGGATGACGAACGACATGATGCCGGCCCGCCGGTTCATGCCGGTGCCGGCCGGGCGAAATGGTTCGGCCAGTCGGTAAACAGCTGTCGCACCCCGCCCTCGTCCGGATGCCGGTGGGCATAGGCCACCGTTTTCCACGCCTTTGCCAGACGCGACAAATACTCGACGCGCGCCGGGTCGAGGTGGGCGCTGCGTGCGCACGTCTCGATATCGGATTCCGTCATACCGTCATTCAGCGCCAGCGCATCGTGATTCACCAGGTGGCTCAGGCTGCCTCGGTACAGCAGACCCAGTGATTCGCGCTGACGGCCTTGGGTCCACAAGTCATTCGCTGCCGCGACCAAATTGGCCGGCAAGGACTCGGGTTGGATGTCCATGCCAAACAGCGCAGTGGGCGGAGCGCTGTCGGGGCGCTTTTTACGCTCGGCCGCCGCCAGCCATCGACCCCGGTTGAGCACCAGATAGAGCAGCACGAGGATCACCAGAACGACCAGGGCCAGCTTGAACCCGCCCGCAACCAGCTTTTGCAGCGCGGCAAAGGGCGAGGCGTCCGCATCGGCTTTCGGTTTCTTGAAGTCCCAATCCGGTCGCCAATCTTTCGGCACCCAGGTGGTTATGTGTTTATCGGTGGAGAAGTCCTCGTGCGCGAGAATTTGCGTGATGACAGTGCGGGACTCGGCCGGCGATAGATCGGCGCGCGCCGTCGCCTGCGCCGGATCCATGGGGCTGAAGCACAGCAGTACCCCCAGCAACAAGGCGGCGGCGCTCGCACCAAACGCACTCAGGCGTTGCGCCAGCCGCCGGAAACGGATTTCAATATCCCACGCCTCCAGCTGGGTGCGGCGTTGGATGTAGAGCATAAAACCCGCCGCAACATAGAACGGTTCGATCACCGAGATGGCAAAAAGATACAGGCTGTTGGAGACCAGCTCCATCCAGTAAGGCGGTGCGCTGGAGAAGAACGGCGCCATGGCACTCAGCTCGGTGTCCTGGGGAAGGAATATATAAATCAGTCCATACAAACTGAGCAGTATGGCCGCCTCGAGGTGGACACAGACGATCAACAGCCACACGGATTGCCCGGAGGAACCACCCTTCAATACGCGTGCGCGGGCGCGCCGCGCAGCGCCCTTCAGTCCTTCCAGCTGCCACACCGGCAGGAGAAAACTGCGGCGCGCGGACAGACGAAAAATACTCAGCTGTGTGAGCAGGCCGTTTTTCACAATGGTCGGCAGGCTGTTGAGGGTTTCCCGGGTACTGGGTGTCTGGCCGAACAGCGCGCGACTGAGTACGTGCAGCAATACGCGGTCGTACAGGGGCTTCAGCCACCACAGGATCAACATCGCCAGCCACATGTGTTGGCTGAGCAGGACGTTCAGCAGCACGAACAAGGGCAGGGTGATCGCGCACCACGGACCATAGAGCGATCGCCAATGGGTCTGTACCAGACGCAGCCCGAGGTCCATGGCTTCGCTGTTGCTGCGGGGGCGAACGGCGATGGTGATATTATCGAGCTGCACGCCGCCCCCCGAAAATAAAATAGCCGATCACCGCTATCCACATGACGATACCGACGACGTACTTCACCTCGGGCGGCACGTAACGCGCAGGCGACCAGAACGCCTCGACCATCGCCGCCAGTATAAACATGCCCGCCGCGCCGTACATCAACAGCATTGCCTTTTTTGATTCGTCGCGCAGGGCACGCATGCGCGTGCGCCGGCCGGGCGCCACCAGCGCCATGCCGAGTTTGAACCCGGCGGCGCCGGACAGCACGATGGCATTGAGTTCCAGCGCGCTGTGACCGGCGACAAAACCCCAGAAGGTCTGGATATAACCGAGATGCGTCATGTGCCCGGCGGCGGCGCCGATCTGCACACCGTTGAACAGCAGGGTGACGATGGTACCCAGACCGAAAAATAAACCGCTGGCGAAGGTGCGAAAACCGATACCGGTATTATTGCTGACGTAAAAACCGAACATCAATAAATCGCTGTCGGCCTCGCGCCCTGCCTTGCGCCCCAGGCTATCGAGATTCGCGGGGTCGTACATATATTCGAACTGGCGTAACTGGTCGCCGTCCATCACAGTGTAAACCATATCCGGATCGATCAGGATCGCGCCCACCACCGCCAGCATGGAGAGATAGAACAAGGCCGCGCTGGTCAGCACCGAGCGCCATTCCGAGCGCACGTGCGCAGGGAAGTCCTGAAAAATATAACGCGCCACGTCCTGCCACAGGTTACGCCGTGCGCCGTACAGGCGCGCATGGCTCTGGATGACGATTTTATTCAGGCGGTTGATGAGGCTAAAGCTATACAGGCGCGAACGCGCCAGTGCCAGGTGTTGGCAGCATTTACGATAGAGGCTGGCGAATTCCTCGACCGAGGCTTTTTCCGCGCTATTGGCCGCCGACTTTTTTCCCGGGGCGATCCAGCCTTCCAGGCGGCGCCATTCCACTTCGTGCTGGGCGGTAAATTGTTCCTGATTCACGCCGCCGCCTTGCGCGAGCCCATAAGCCATTTGGCCATGCCGTACAGCCTTTCCACCGGATGCACCGCCCCTTCAACCAGCGGACCACTGAGCCCCGCCAGCTCCTCGCTGCGTTCGGCGGTCAACGATCCGCTGCGTTCCGCGAAAGCGATGATCGCCTGTTGTTCTTCCAGCGTCAGTGGAAACGGCGGGCGCACTGCTCCACCCTTGGGCAGTTCGTGGGTGGTCGACCGGGTTTCCTGATAGACCACCAGGGTGCCCGCCGCGAGGTCACCCAGGCGCTTGAAGTCGCGATTGAGCAGGATGCTGATGATCCCGAAACCGTACATGACCGGCAGAAAATCGGCCACCCGCAGCAGATTGCGGATCAAGGAACCGCTCCAGCGCACGGGGGTGCCGTCATCGTTGATGACGGCCATGCCATAGGCGCGCTTGCCGGGCGTCTGGCCAGCGCGCAACACCTCAAATAATACCGGGTAGAACCACTCTATAATAAAGGTCGCCAACAGGAACATGCCGAGCCCGGTTTTGCCAAAGCGCAGCACCAGCGCCAGGGCCACGTAGATACCGCTGCGTATCAAGGCGTCGATCAGCCAGGCAAGGGCACGTGGCACCAGTCCGGCCACGGGCAGATGCAGGTCGATGCCTTCCGGGGTTTGCACTGCGCGCAGGGTGTCGAGCATTCGGATTAAACTGCCAGTTAAGTCATCGCCGGAGTGGGCAAGGTTTTCGACTTTGGTATTAAAAGTGTAACATCCCCTAGCTGAAGTGTAGCACCGCAAAACCCTTTATTATATTGATACAGGAAGCAGAACCATGGCCAACTCATTCAAAGACCAACTCCTTAAAGCCGGCCTGGTGGACCGCGACCGGGTCAACAAGGAAAAGCACGACAAGCCGAAGAATAGCATTCAACATCGACGCAAGGCCTCTCCCACAGAGCAGGCCGCCGGCACTACCGCGGAGCGGGCGCAGGCCGCCGAGCGCGATCGTCAGTTGAATCTGCAGCGCAAACAGGCCGCGGATAAAAAAGCGCTGGCGGCGCAACTAAAGCAATTGATCGATGCCAACCGCCTGCCGCGGAACGATGGGGACGTGGCCTATCATTTTACCGACAACAACAAGATACAAAGATTGTTCGTCACCGCCGCCATGCATAAGCAGATTACCGGCGGCAGCCTGGCGATCGTCAAACACGACGCTCAGTATGATGTCGTGCCCGCGGCGATCGCCGACAAGCTGCGCGCGCGGGATGCAAGCTCTGTGGTTTTATGCGTGGACCCACAGCAAAGCGTCAGTAGCCGGGACGACGAGGGGGAGCATCCGGTTCCGGACGATCTGATTTGGTAGATCCTGCTTACTCAGTGAGTGGAGTACGGCGGCATGCCGGCGCCACCGGCAAGTTTCTTTCGTCCCGACATCCTTTCCTTCGTCAGTGGGGTGGGCCAGGGGGAGGCCTCCTTTCGTAGGTTGGATTGCGCCCTTCGGGCGTAACCCAACAAAACCCCGCCGATGCGGTGGAAACACCTTTGCTGCTCCACCTTGGTCTGCGACGCAATGTCGGGTTACGCTGCGCTCTTGTCCCCGCAATGTGGCCCTCATTTATGGGCCATGGGGGAACCC
>JAYSOL010000390.1:0-2158 GCA_043723045.1 Gammaproteobacteria bacterium
CTTACTGGCCAGTTGCCCGGTGCCGGTATAGGTGTACTTGGTGGCGCGGCCGTCATGGTCACCGCGGCAGGTTACGCGCCCGACTGAATCGTATTGCCGACTGAGCATTCCGGCGGCGTTCAGGTACTGCCGGGTAGACAGCAGCTTGGCGCCCGAGCGGACAATGAAGGTCATACGCTCTTGCTTGCCGATTGCATCCGTCACGGTGGTCTGGGTCGGATAATCGTAGCTCAGCGTGAAACGCTCAACGCCGCCCGCGTGTTCGGTGGAGGCCGCCTTGCCGGTGATGTCGTAGGTGAAGGTCGAATATCGATTGGTGGCGCCAGTCCCCTCGACATGCGAGATGCCGGTCAGGTGGCCCGAAAAGCGGTTGTCGTCGTAGTGGTAGAGCTTGGCCGTGCCGTTGGGATAATCGACGCGTGTGAGGTTTCCGCCCGCGTCGTAACTGTAGCGGATCGATTGACCGGCGGGGTCGGTGACCGTGTTGCGGTCAAATATCAGGCTGCGGCCGAAGGCATCGGTGACGCGAACCTTCCCGCTGCCGTCGTAGCTGAGTGTTTGGGTGAGGCTGTTACGATCCGAAATGGCCGTCAGGCGGCCGGAACCATCATAGGTCTCCGTGACGCCGTCGCGCGTTGAGTAGCTCCAACCGGACGCTGTGCTGCTCAAGATGCCGTCAATATCATGCTCCGATTGCCAGGCACCGCCGGACCACTGCGAGAACCAATAGGTTTTGCCGTCGGGGCGTTCGAGCGCCACCGAGCGGATCGTAGGCACCTGCATTCCCAGGCGCGCCATGGTGTAGTCATCGGGGAATTGATACTTCTTTTTCGTAACGTCGAGAACGATCACGCGGCGGTCGAAATTGCTGCGCCACTTGGCGCCAAACAGCCCCACCGGTGCGGCGGCGCTGTTGTAGTAGCGCTCGAAGCGCAAGGCGGAGACGCCATCGCCACCATAATCAACCTCGTGCTCGTACTTGTTGCCGGTTGCGGCATCGCAGGGGTTGCCGACGGCTGAGCAGCTTCCGTCGGGTGGCGGCCCTGGTGCACGGTCCGGGCTCGGGTCAAAAATATCCGTGCGCCGGTAACAGACCGCATAGCCTTGAGCAACGTAGCCGAGAATCGCTGCGTTATATTTTTGGTGCTCGGGGAGGCTGTACCCAAGGTGGGCAGATCGATAGGCGGTGCTCATATACTCACCCAATTTGAAGTTGGATGGGCAGGAGAGTAGCGGGATCGTGGTCCATTGGTAATGGGGTCCCGGATCTGATCCCGGAGGATTGATAGTTCTCCAATAGCCGTCCCACTGGTAGGTATTTACACCGACTTCTCCGTGGTCATAGATAGAGCAGGCGGTTGGGAGACAGGGTTGGGTGAATGCTTGCAAAGCACTCTCGGGGCCTCCGAATGTTCCCTTAGGTTCCAGTGCCGCCAGCACCCAGCCGTCGTATTTAGGCGCGGTGTAAAAGTACTCTGCGTACACTGGTGTTGCTACATTCACGGACATCAGCAGACCGAGAATCGCCAGTATGCTGGCGCGGCGGCTAGATCGCCCCTCACGCGGAGCATTGGTGCTGGTAGTCTGAGGCGACCTCAGGTGGGGAAAAGGGGATGGATAAATTTTCTCCTCCCTCTGTTCACGGGACGCCGCCCGGTTTTCCGAAGGAGTAAAAAAGTTACGGGCGAACTCAAAACCGCTTGAGAAACAGGACATGCCCTACCTCTACTGTGTTGGTGAAGTTTTTTTTAATCGACCGGGCGGTCGTAACGAATGCGGAATTCGTGCCGATGCTATGCCAAGGCGAAAATGAACATCAAGCGATATCGGGGAATATTAGCGCGGGATAATATGACGGTGTGGTTTCGTCAGCTTTTATGGGACTCAAAATCGCACAACTCCTGCTCGCTAAACCCCGCCGCCCTGTGGACTGGCTTCTTTCATTTATGAAATTGATGTGTACAATTAACACTATCCATACACATGGAGCTCCGTATGCGCACCAACATCGTAATCGATAACAAACTCATGTCTCAGGCACTCAAGCTTTCCGGCTTCAAAACGAAGCGCGAGGCTGTCGAAGCAGGGCTTGCCATGTTGGTTAAGATGGCCAAACAGGGGGAAATTCGTGCGGCGCGCGGCAAGCTCCGCTGGGAAG
>JAYSOL010000391.1:0-3146 GCA_043723045.1 Gammaproteobacteria bacterium
CCGCTGTATGGTGGTTTTCCCTGTGTGTTCATGTCGCCGGCATCGTTTCTGCAACGGCCTTATCGCTGGCTCAAGGCAATTTCCGACTACCGCGCCACAACCTCCGGCGCGCCTAACTTTGCCTATGATCTGTGTGTCAGGAGAATCTCCGACGTACAAAAAAAGACACTCGACCTTAGCAGTTGGACGACTGCGCTTAATGGTGCGGAGCCGGTAAGGAAGGAAACATTAAAGGCGTTCGGCGATGCCTTTCGACCCAGCGGATTTTGTGCAAACACCTTCAGTCCTTGTTACGGGCTGGCGGAGGCAACCCTGGTCGTGTCGGGGACACCTGCGCGCGCGATGCCCCATAGCGCCGTCATCGACAGGGATGCGTATCAACAAGGGCGTATCGAGTTCCGCGATGGCGAGAGCAAGGGCGATGCCGAGCTTGTAAGCAGTGGCAGCGGATTTTCCGACCAGGAGATAGTAATCACGAATCCCGACACCTGTCGACGCGTCGCACCGGGCGAGGTTGGCGAGATATGGCTCGCCGGACCCAGTGTCGCCAAAGGTTACTGGAATCGTCCGCAGGAAACGCGCGAGACATTCGCGGCCGAACTGGAGCCCCGGTCCCAGGCCCGCTACCTGCGAACCGGGGACCTCGGATTCGTGTACAAAAACCAGCTTTTCATCTCCGGCAGGCTCAAGGATCTGATTATCATCCGCGGCCGGAATCTTTATCCGCAAGACATAGAAGCCAGTGTGGAAACAAGCCACCCTGCCACCCGTATGGCGGGCGCGGCAGCATTTTCCATCGATGTCGACCAGGAAGAAAGGCTGGTTGTGGTGCAGGAACTCGACTATCGGAAGAAGCCGGATGTCCACGAGGTGATTGCAGCCATTCGAGCGCGCGTGACCGAAGAACACGATGTCGTGCCGTACGCCGTCGCCCTGATAAACCCCGGTGGAATACGCAAGACGTCAAGCGGAAAGGTGCAGCGCCGCGCCATGAGGTCAGACTTTCTGGACGGGCGTCTGTCGGTTATCGCTGAATGGTGCGAACGCCGAACGGGCATTGCCGATTTTTTATCCAACCACCCGGTTTCCCGCGAACTGTTGCTCTTCATGGCGCCACAGGAAAGGCCCGAATTCGTAAAAACGTTTTTGCAGGCGAACCTCGCCAGGATTCTGAATATCGACGAAGCCAATGTCGATGCTACCCGGCCACTGGTCGCGCTGGGCCTGGATTCACTCGGTGCGGCGGAACTCATTAGCCAGGTGGAATCGAGTCTCAAGACGACTTTGTCTTTGGCGAGCCTGTTTCAGAACGCCACGGTAGTTTCGCTGGTCGATCACATCGCCTCAGCCATAGACACGGAACAGGATGCGTTGCAACCACAGGAGCAGGTGGTGGGGTGAGGTTTGTTCGTAGTTGCCAGTATGTATCCGAAATCGCCCAGATCGCGTCACGCCGGTGACACCGGGTTGGCGCTGGCACTTTCGCTCTCAGAGCATGATGTTCATGTGTGGTGTGCTGCGCTTGGCACATCCAGGGCCGAACTGCGGGCGATGGAAAGCGTTCTTAGCGAAGACGAGCTGACCAGGGCTGCAGGATACCGCTTTGAGCCGGCACGCAACGAATTTGTATGTGCACGTGCGGTTTTGAGAAAGATACTGTCGTGCTACCTGGAGATTCCTGCGCCGGATATTGGATTCGCTTATGGTGCGCACGGAAAGCCGGTCATCAGTGCGGATACCAGTGGCAAGACGCGTAGCCTGCACTTCAATTTGTCGCGTACACCTGGTCTGGCGCTTTGTGCGATTAGCGCGCAGAGGGAAGTGGGCATCGATGTTGAGCGTGTGAGGGAGGACATCGGTTACGAGGAAATTGTCAGACAGTTTTTTTCTCCGGAAGAAAACGTCTTTTTTCAACATCTTTCAAAACATACGCTGTCGAGATATTTTTTTAAGTACTGGACCGCCAAGGAGGCCTACGTAAAGGCGCGGGGCTACAGTCTGGCGCACGATTTGGAGAGGCCGACAGCGTCACGCTTTAATATCGACGGTCGTGCAACAGCGTGCGTAGATTTTATTGCCGCGGATGGATCGCTGTGGTCGCTGCACCAGCTTAACCCCCGACCCGATTATATTGGCGCTATGGTCATTGAGGGGAGTGGGGTGAACGTAAAGCTTTTAGATATGTCTTGCTTAGGACAGCAATCAGGAATAATGGCGCTTGGCACGGATTGATGCCCGACCTGCCATCCGACTCTGCGGCACGGCTGACGCACTCGCGTGCGCCCGCCTATTCCCCACTCTTCCAGGTATATTCCAGCCGACTCTCCCACGCCTGCTTGCGTTGACGCCGCGAGGCCAGGCTTTCGCGCCAGTTGAGCAGGGATGAGACGTAGTAAATCATCTTGAAGACAAACAACGGCCGGCGCAGGGGTGTGTCACGGAAGATGTCCGCCGCCAGTAACGACAGAATGGCCTCTTCCATGCGGAACCAGTTACGCGGCGACATAAACATCTTGCGCAGCGCAGGCGTGGTGATGCGGTAGATAAACCAGGAAAAGATCTTGAGTCCGCCGCGTATGGTTTTCTCGTATTTACGCAGGGCGGCTGGGCTAAGCCCGCCCTGGTCCAGGGCCTGATCCACCAAACTGGCAGCGAGCTCACCACCATTCATGGCCAGGAATACGCCACTGGAGAATACCGGATCGATAAAGGCGAAGGCGTCGCCGATGATGAGGTAGTTGCTGCCGCCCATGCGCTCCGCCTGGTAAGAGAAATTACCCGTGGCCATGGCTGGCGCCATGAGACGGGCGTTTTTCAAGCGCTCCGCCAGGAGCGGATTGAGTTTGATGGTGTCCAGGTAGAATTCGTCGACGCTCTTTTTCCGACCCTTGAGATAATAGGGCCAGCACACCGCCCCGACGCTGGTGGCGCCATCCTTCAACGGAATAAACCAGTACCAGCCATGTTCGAACCAATAAATGCTGATGTTGCCCGCGTCCGCGCCGGGGCGCAGCTGCGCACCTTCAAAATGACCGAAGATCGCCGAACTATTATGCTGCGGATTGCGCTGTTTGATCTTCAAACGGTTGGCGAGGAAGGTGTCGCGGCCGGACGCGTCCACCAGGAAACGCGCTTCAAACGTGAGA
>JAYSOL010000392.1:0-3128 GCA_043723045.1 Gammaproteobacteria bacterium
CGTGAAGCTCGCCGAAGTCCTGCGTGGCCTGGTGGCCGGCGAAGCGCGTAGTCAGAGTGGAACCGCCTCGCCGGCACTTGCCGGTGCTGCGGTACGCCCCGCGGCTACCAGCACCAAAACCGCTGAGGCGTCCTTAATTCAAGCGGACGAAGCCACCAACGCCCTCATCATTAATGCCGCCGACTCCACTTATAACAATCTGCGCGGTGTAATCGAGAAGCTCGATGTGCGCCGCACCCAGGTCTATGTGGAGGCATTGATCGTGGAGATGGCCACCGACTCCACCCACGAGCTGGGCATCCAATGGGCCGGCGGCACACCCACGGCCTCCGGGACCATCATCGCAGGTCAGAATTTTCCCGGCGCCAATCCCAGTTTGATCGATGTAGCCGTGGCGGTTGCCGGCCCAGCTCCAACCATACCCAATGCCGGTGGCCTGATATTGGGCTTTCTGGGCCAGACCACACTCCCGGACGGCACAGTGCTGCGCGGCCTCGGTGCACTGGCTCGCGCTTTGGAGTCACGCGGTATGGCGAATATCCTGTCCACGCCCAATCTCATGACCTTGGATAATACCGAGGCGAAGATCGTCGTCGGTCAGAACGTGCCTTTCAGAGGCGCCATCTCCCAACCGACCGGCAACACCAACCCATTCCAGTCTATTGAACGCAAGGACGTGGGCCTGACCCTCAAGATCAAGCCGCAGGTCTCCGAAGGCGGGACCATCAAGCTGGAAATCTATCAAGAGATATCGAACGTTGTACAGACTACGCTGAGTGGCGCCTCGGATCTCATTACCAACAAACGCTCCATCGACACCAAGGTGATCGTGGATGACGGCCACACGATCGTTCTCGGCGGTCTCATCGACGACAGCCGCAGCGAAACGGAACAAAGCGTCCCCGGCCTGGGACGCTTACCCTTGATTGGCTGGCTATTCCGCTACAAACAAAAGACCGGTAAACGCACCAACCTCATGGTGTTCCTGCGCCCGGTAATCATCCATGGGCCGCAAGAAAGTTTCAACGCCACGGCGGATCGTTATGACTATCTGCGAGCCCGCAGCCAGGAGGTGGGCAGGCAGGACATTCTCGATCGCTTTAAGCCTACCGCGCCCACAGCGGAGGAAATGAAACGTTATAAGAAGCGTAGCAACGATCCGGATAAGCCCGAGGAAACCGAGAACAAACCCACGGCCGAGGCGGCGCCCACTGCCGACGTCCCCGCCGCCGTGGCGGAGTGAAGGGACGCCCCCGTCCATGTCTGCCACCGCTGCTGACCTGACCCATCTCGATCCGCTCTGGACGGAGCGATTGCCGTACAACTTCGCCAAGCGCCATGGCGTGATCGCCGCGCGCTTGCTGGACAGCGGTGTCGAGGTGTGGACGCGGCCCGAAATAGCCAGTGCCATTCTGGTCGAGGTGCAACGCGCCCTCGGCCAACCGATTCAGCCGCATTCGCTGAGCGCCGAGGAATTTGAAGTAGCCCTCAATCGCGCCTACGAGCGCGGTAAGAGCGATGCGCTCAACATCGTCGACGATCTTGGTGGCACTCTGGATCTGGGCGAGCTCGCGCAAAATCTACCGCGCATCGCCGATTTGCTGGACAGCGAAGACGACGCCCCGATCGTACGTTTGATCAACGCCCTGCTCGGCCAGGCGGTGCGCGAAGGCGCCTCGGATATTCACATTGAACCGTTCGAGACGCGCTCCGTGGTGCGCTTTCGCATCGACGGTGTACTGCGCGACGTCCTCGAACCGCCGCAGGCGGCGCATGGCGTGATTGTGTCGCGTGTAAAAATTATGGCGCGCCTCGACATCGCCGAAAAACGCATGCCACAAGATGGCCGCATCACCCTGCGGCTAGCGGGCCGTCCGGTGGACGTACGTGTCTCGTGCCTGCCCACCGCACATGGCGAACGCGTGGTCATGCGTCTACTCGACAAACAGGCCGGGCGCCTGACGCTGACCAATCTCGGCATGTCGCCGGACATTCTGACCACTCTGGATGGACTCATTCACCAACCGCACGGCATCATCCTGGTAACCGGACCCACCGGTTCTGGTAAATCGACCACACTGTACTCGGCACTGTCGCAGCTCGACACCAAGTTGCACAACATCATGACCGTGGAAGACCCGATCGAATACGACCTCGACGGTATCGGCCAGACCCAGGTCAATCCGCGCATCGAACTGGATTTCGCGCGCGCCCTGCGCGCCATTCTGCGCCAAGACCCGGACGTGATCATGATCGGTGAAATTCGCGATCTGGAGACCGCGCAAATCGCGGTGCAGGCCAGCCTCACCGGTCACTTGGTGTTGGCGACCCTGCATACCAACGATGCGGTCGGTTCCGTGGCGCGCCTGGTGGACATGGGCGTGGAGCCGTTTCTGGTGGCCTCTTCGTTGCTCGGCGTACTGGCGCAGCGATTGGTGCGTCGGCTTTGCCCACAGTGCCGGCGTCAACACATACCCGATGCCGCCGAATGTCGACTACTCGGTATCGACCCCAGTCACGCCCAAGCACAACCCGTCTACATGCCGGCCGGTTGCGATGCCTGCAAGCATACTGGCTACCAAGGACGTAGCGGCATCTTCGAACTGCTCACCGTGGATGAACCTCTGCGCGCCCTGATCCATGATGGTGCCGCCGAGACCCGACTACGCGAACATGCTCGCGCCCGGGGGCTCGCGAATATTCGCGAGGACGGCATGCGCTGGGCGCGCTCCGGGCACACCAGTATCGAGGAAGTACTGCGCGTTTCGCGCGAGTGATGGAAAAAATGATATTCCCTCTCTGCGTTTGCGGGGAGAGGGAGATTCAAAGAAGCCCTCTCCCCATCCCTCTCCCGCGCGGCGGGAGAGGGGGACCCTAAAACGAAGCTCCGTCTTCGTAAGGGAGGGGGTAACGGAACTTCGATTTGGTATGGTGCAGTATTAAGGATCGAACCACCCTCACCCTGAGGGAGAGGGGAAACGTCTCTTCGATATTGGTATGGTGCAGTACGAGGAACGAACCACCCTCTCCCCGTCCCTCTCCCTGAGGGAGAGGGGGAGTAGGTAAACATGATTTTGGTAATTTATGGCGGGATTTGAATACCAAGCGTTAGACGCAACCGGGCGCAC
>JAYSOL010000393.1:0-3272 GCA_043723045.1 Gammaproteobacteria bacterium
CGCCGCGCTGGCCGAGGGCGATGATGGCCGCGGGTTTCCCCTCGTCCAGCGCATGCTGTAACCCGGCGATATCGGTGGTTTCGCGCAGCGCATAACGCCGCACCGCGATGCGGCTCTCTATCCCCTGCATCACTTGTTCGAATACGGTGCGGTAGGGTTCAGCGGTTTCCGGGTAAAGCACGGCCACCCAAGGCCCGTCCGTCCATGCCGGCGTGGGAACGCACAGCCATGCGGTTAGGATCGACCAGCACGCGTACTGAACGGCTTTCAATACTTGAGTATTTTTTGTTTTCATTTCTCTTAATATAAAAGCCAAAAACCAGGTTAGGCGCCAATGCCGCCGTCGACGTGCCATATCGATCCGGTTACGTAGCTCGATTCTAGCTGGGCCAGTACCACTTCCGCGACCTCGCGCGGATCGCCGCGCCGCTTCAACGGGATGTCCTTGCACTGTTGCGCGGCGAGCTGTGCCTGCTGTTCGGCATCCAGCCCGGCTTTGGCGAATATCGGCGTCTCGATAGCGCCAGGTGCAACGACGTTGATGCGGATCCCGCGCGGCGCCAGTTCCTTCGCCAGACTGCGCGTGAAGGCGTCCACCGCACCCTTGGTCGCGGCATAGAGTACGGAAGCGGGGGCGCCGTGCGTAACAATGAGCGACGAGATATTCGTAACCGCGCCCTGCCTCTTCTCCAATGCCGGCAACAGCTCCTGGATCAGGAACAGCGGACCGCGTACGTTGGTATCGAAGTGCCGCGCGTAGGCCTCGGGCGTGTAATGCCCTATGGGCAGGAGCTCGGCAACGCCGGCGTTGTTGATCAGTACATTCAGACCGGATTCGAGGAAGTGGGCCGCCAAGGAGCGCAGATCGTCGAGACGGGCCACGTCCGCGACCAGCGGGTGAACGTCGAGTTCCTCGGCCGCGCGCGCAACCCGCTGCGCGTCACGCCCGCAGATGAACACGTCATAACCTCTTTCCTTCAATAGAGCGGCAACCGCGTAACCGATGCCGGAGTTACCTCCCGTGACCAACGCGTTCTTTTTCATGCGAGTACTATCCTCCTGGTTGGCGGCCGTCGGCCTGTGCGACGGACCTTAAGTGTTTTCCGAACCGTTGCGCCGGACGGCCACGGCCTTCACGGCCGATAACGAATTTCCAGATGATAATTGCGCCCTGGCAGCGGCAGATCGTTGGCGATCAAACCGGGTGCCGGCGACGGCTCGCGCGCGTCGACATCGAACAGATTACGCACCGACATCGCCAGCTCCCAATGCTCGCCGAGGTGTTTGCGCCGCAGGGTCAGATCGGCCAGGGTGTAGCCATCGACCGCGGGACGCACATCGCCCGCCGTGCGTGGACGCTCTCCCACATATTTTACCTGCGCCCCCAGGCTCCACTCGGCCCGGAGCGCCCAGTCGCTACGCAGGTACAGTTGGTGTTCCGGAGCGTATCCCGCGACTTGCCCCGTGGTTTCATCGGTGCTCTGCTGCCAGGCATAATTTCCGCTCAAGCGCAGGCTGGGAACGAGCGTCCAACTGGCGGTCAGCTCCAGTCCGTGACCGGTCTGACGACCGGTATTAGCAGCGGTGGCGGGCGGGCCGCCCACGAAACGGATAATGTCATCCGCCTGGTAGCTGAAAAGATTGAGTCCGGTTTGCAGACTAGGGCTCGCCCGGTAATCCCAGGCGAGCTCCACGGTGTCGATGGTCTCGGGCTTGAGCGCCGGATTGCCCAGGGCCACGGGATTATTGATGTTATAAAGCTCTTGGAACGCCGGTGCGCGGAAGGCGCTGCCGTACAACAGCTTACTGGTGAGGCGGTAGCTGGTCTGCCATACCAGTGCCACCCGCGGGTTGAAGGTATTGCCGAAGTCCGAGTAGTGGTCATAGCGGGCGCCGACGGTCAGATCCCAATCCGGCGCAAACGTCCATTCATCCTGCACGTATCCATAATATAGCGTCCGATCATGCGGCAGAATGTACACCAGGGAAGAGTCCTGACTCACATCGCGCACCGGCGGCGGCGAACCCGGGAAGGGCACCAGACTGGCGTCGAAATTCTTGAATTCGGATGCCCTGTATAATTCGGCTTGGTTATAGCCCGTCCCCAGGCGCACCCTGTGCGCGGTCCAACCGGTGTATACGGTGGAGATGTCGGCGCGCACATGACGCTCGGCACGGCTGGGACTTCCGATCATGCCCTCGGGGAAGGCCCCACCGAAGGCGCCGGGCGGGAACAGTGTCAGATTCGTTTCGAGGCGGGTATCGAAGTAACTGACCTGCGTGGTCAGGCCCCAGTGTTCGGCAAACTTGGGATCGTCGTAGGTCAGGTCGGCGTTGAATCGGTCGCTGTCTATCTTTCCCTGTGGATCCAGCGCCTGCGCCACCCCGGCACCGGTACCGATGTTGCGTCGTCCCTGATACCCCATGCGCCACCGCCAGTCGCCGCGGGCCAGGTCGAGGCGCGCATCCAGGCCGTCGCGCCCAACATTCACCGGTCCCGGCGCCAGCGAGGCGCGGGTTCCCAACTGCGCATCGAAATAACTCTGGCTGTCCGCCTCGACGGTGCGCCGCTGGCCATCAGTGGAAAACGCTTCGAGCGAAATCGCCTGTTCCCACCCCCCGGCGCGCCGGCCGTGCTGCGCCCAGGCGGCCTTGCCGTTGAAACTGCCGGCACGCGCCCCGAGTTCCGTGCCGCCGAGGTCGGCGGCCGTCTTGGTGACGATATTGATCACGCCCGAAAACGCATCGGCGCCGTACAGGGCCGAACCCGGGCCGCGTATCACCTCGATGCGTGCGATATTGGCGACCGGCATGCCGCCCCATCCCTGACCGCGATCGCCGACATACATGTCAGTGATCGGGACACCATTAATCATCATCAACACTTGGGCATTGGTGACGGTGCTGATACCACGAATGAAGTACAACGGATTGTAGGCAACCGGTGAATACGACACATGCAACCCGGGCACGGTCTCCAACACCTGATCGATGTCCGTGGCGCCGAGCGTCTCGATGTCGTGCGCGGTAATCACCGTGGTCGCCGCCGGCGCGCGCGCCAGCGGCTGGCGGCTGCCGGTGGCGAGGCTGACGACATCACTGCCGCCATACACCTGGGCCAACTCGGCTTCCTCCGCGGTTTGGGCCGTGGCGCTGGTGGCGGCCAGCAACGCCATACCTGCGCAGAAACATTCCAGAATGCGTCGCATACAAAACTCCTTGTCACAGGATGGGTGAACTAAACGTAGCAGCATATATAACGCCTGGTTTGC
>JAYSOL010000394.1:0-4872 GCA_043723045.1 Gammaproteobacteria bacterium
ATCGGGTGCTGGATTATACGGAAAACCAGTCGCTCGTAGCGATCAAGAACGTCACCATCAACGAGCCATACTTTCAGGGGCACTTCCCCAACCGGCCGGTGATGCCCGGCGTGTTGGTGATCGAGGCGATGGCACAGGCCTGCGGCCTGTTGTCCTTCAGAACCCTGGAAGTCGTCCCGGGAAAAACCTCGGTTTATTTGTTTGTCGGCATCGACAAGGCGCGCTTCAAGCGGCCGGTGGAGCCGGGCGACCAGTTGCTCATCGAAGTGACCATCAAACGCAAGATGCACAACATCTGGAAATTCGATGCCACGGCCAAGGTCGACGACGAAATCTGTTGCAGTGCCGAATTGATGTGCACTTATAAGGAATTCGATTAAGTGATTCATCCGCAGGCTATCATCGATCCCTCGGCACGCCTCGGGACAGGTGTGCAGGTAGGGGCTTTTTCCATTATCGGTGCCGGGGTCGAGATCGGCGAGGGTACCTGGATAGGACCGCACGTGGTGGTCAACGGCCCCACGCGTATCGGGCGCGATAACAAGATTTTCCAGTTTTCCTCCATCGGTGAAGCACCGCAGGACCTCAAGTATGCCGGTGAACCGACACGCTTGGAGATCGGCGACCGCAACGTCATCCGCGAGAGCTGCACCTTCAGTCGCGGGACCGTGCCCGGCGGCGGCGTCACCCGTATCGGCAGCGACAATCTGTTCATGGCCTATGTGCACGTGGCGCACGATTGCGACGTCGGCAGCCGCACCATTTTCGCCAACAACGCCAGCCTGGCGGGCCACGTCAGTGTCGGTGATTACGCCATCCTCGGTGGCTTCACCGGCATCCATCAGTTCTGCCGCGTCGGCGCGCACTGCATGACCGGTATCGCGACCATCACCTTCAAGGACATTCCGCCTTATCTGCTGGTCAACGGCAATACCGCCAAGCCCTATGGCCTCAACTTGCGCGGGCTCAAGCGCCGTGGTTTTACCGAAGCGGGGATTGACGCATTGCGTACTGCCTACAAAACCATCTATCGATCGGGACTGCGTCTGGAGAGCGCGCTCGAGGAGTTGACCGGCCTGTCCGCGCAGTTTCCCGAGGTGGAGCACTTCACCACCTTTATCCGCCAGTCCGAACGCGGCATCATCCGCTGATCCACGGAGGGATTATGTCGGATAACAACTCCACACTGCGCATCGGCGTAGTCGCCGGTGAGGCATCCGGTGATCTGCTCGGCGCGCGTCTGATCAAGGCGCTGCAGCGTCACTACCCGCAGACCCGTTTCGAAGGCGTGTGCGGTCCCGAGATGAAGGCGCTCGGGTGTCACAGCCTGTTCCCCATGGAGCGCTTGTCGGTGATGGGTCTGACGGAGGTGTTGACGCGCTACCTCGATCTGCGCCGCGCGCGCCAACAGGTGATCCGGCATTTTCTCGCCAACCCACCCGATCTTTTTATCGGCATCGATTCCCCCGGTTTCAACCTCGGCATCGAACACGCGCTGCGCCGCGCGGGTATCCGCACGGTGCATTACGTCAGCCCGCAGGTGTGGGCGTGGCGCACCTGGCGCGTACGCAAGATCCGCGCGGCGGTGGATCTGATGCTGGTACTGTTTCCCTTCGAGGAGCAGTTTTACCGCGACCACGGCGTAACGGTTAAATTTGTCGGCCATCCCCTGGCGGATGAGATCGACGGTGCACGCGATGCCCGGGAGTATCGCGAGCGTCTCAAGTTGCCGCTGGAAAAACGTACCGTCGCCTTGCTGCCCGGCAGCCGCGTGACCGAGCTCAATGCGCACGCGGATCTTTTTGTGCGCACGGCGCTGTGGATGTTTCAGCGCGACCCTGAACTTCAGTTCGTGGTGCCGTTTGTCAACCGTGCCACGCGTTTGATCTTCGAGGCGGCGATCAAGCGCCACGAGGCCTGGGACCTGCCCATTACGCGGGTGCATGGACACTCGCGTGATGCCATGGCGGCGGCGGATGTCATTCTGCTGGCCTCCGGCACCGCCACCCTGGAAGCGCTGCTGCTGCGGCGCTTGATGGTGGTGACCTATAGGGTGTCCACCTTGACCTACTGGCTGATCAAGCAATTCTCCCACGTAAAATTGTATGCCATGCCCAATCATCTGGCGGGGCGCGAAGTGGTGCCGGAATTGCTGCAGGCCGACGCCGTGCCGGAGAAGCTCGGGCTGACACTGGAACGCTTCCTCACCTATCCGGGTCAGGCGGTGTCGGTCATGCATGCCTATGAAGCGATTCATAAGACATTGCGCTGCAATGCCAGCGAACAGGCGGCGCTGGCGATACAGCAATTGTTGCAGGGTCCCGTCGACCATGCCGCCTGATCATGTGCCCCAGTTGATCGCCGGTGTCGACGAGGCCGGCCGCGGTCCCTTGGCGGGCCCGGTGTATGCCGCCGCGGTGATCCTCGATCCTAACCGCCACATCCCTGGGCTGGCAGACTCGAAAAAATTGAGCGCGACGAGCCGCGAACAACTTGATATCGCGATCCGAGCTCAGGCCCTGGCCTGGGCCTTGGGGATCGCAACGGTGGAGGAAATCGACCGGCTGAATATTCTACAGGCTAGCCTGCTGGCCATGCAGCGGGCGGTGGCGTCCCTGAGCATCACCCCGCACCTGGCCTTGGTGGACGGTAACCGCGCACCGGCGCTGAGCTGTACCGTGCGCACCATCGTCGGCGGTGACGCCACGGAGCCCGCCATTTCCGCGGCGTCGATCCTGGCCAAGGTGGCGCGCGATGCGGAGATGCTGGTGTTGCATGCGCGCTATCCCGGCTATGGTTTCGACCGTCACAAGGGCTATCCCACGGCGGCCCACGTGGCGGCACTCACTGAGTTAGGGGTGAGCCCGGTACATCGACGTAGTTTTGGTCCGGTGCGGCGTTTGTTGGAAGGCCTGCCGAGCCAGCAGCGCATAGGCAAGGATTAGCTTGGAGCGGGCCATTAATGCCTGTTTACACCAAACTGTTTTACATCGCTCCCACTGGCGGCCACCGACAGTCTTACTCGTTGTGTGGACGCGAGTCGCGCAGGTGTCTGAGGGTACCTATGCAAATTCGACTGCGCCCTGCAACAGCTTTATTGTGGTGCGTGCGCAAGCCGCAAGACCTGCTCTATTTCCGCTTTCCACAAAATATATCCAGTCTGAACAATCCAAAGTAACTCCCTGTTTTCTAGGATTTTGCCAAGGGCAGATTACGTCTCAGATGGAGGTATGCGAAGGAACGTTGACCGACTTCCTTGACAACAAATGAAGACGGTGACTACGCTATCGGGCAATAACCATAAAGATAATGTAAGTTTGTAAGGGGTTGCCCACGGACTGCCAGAAGGCCGGGATCCTCTTCGGTTTCCCCACGGAACACAGCAGGGACAGCAACGTTGGGACACTAGTGACCGGGATCTATATTCAAAAGTAGAGGGAATTGTTTCACAAAACCCGCGCGCTCCACCTGCACCTTATCGCTTTCATCGATAATTGATCTAACAATGATGAAGGTAAATTGAGTCATCGCCACAATCGTATCGATGTCATTTTTCAACACGGCACCGCGAAATTCTTTCCAGTACTGCTGCGCACCTTCCGGGCAGGTATTTTTGGCGGTAGATGGTTAGCATTTGGCCGGATTTGCGGGTGAGGATGAGCATGGTCCACTTCCTTGTTGGTTGTTGTTGAGTCCGTTTAGACACAGGCAGCATTTCCCGCGTGTCTTCAATAATGTAACTATTACTACATAAAAGAAACATTTTAAGCATCTTTGCCTAAATCCGTGATCGTTGCTATATAGTTGGTGCAAAAAAATACAGGACGAACCATGTCAAAGAAGACAAAAGCCCTCTGGACGGTCCGCGCCCGGAATGTTGTAAGGGGAGAAATGGCTCGGCGCGGGCTGAGCTACGAAGCCCTCGCCGCCAAACTCAAACAAAACAATATCGATGAAACTCCTGGGAACCTTCGTACGAAGATCAGTCGCGGGACGTTTAGCTTTGCCTTCGCACTCCAGGTTTTGCACGCTATTGGGTGTAAGTCGGTGGATATCGATGTGGATTGACGACGCACACAAAGCGAAAACGGGACTTAGAAAGCGTACTTTTTTGTGTAGACAACAAGTCTTTTCTGAGTCTAATTTGCGCACGGGCGTTTGTTCGCCGGAAAAACCTGGGATGGCATGCCGGCGATTCTTTAACGAGGACTAGAGTCGGGACTTACTGCAACACATTTGTCTGTGTAACTATCCCCCTTACCCCAACCCTCTCCCCCGCGAAAGACGCGGGGGAGAGGGGGCTTGTCAGGTTCTTTGGTGGTCTTTCAGCGCGCTCGCCGTCCTGGCGGGAATGCTTCACCACGATCATTATTTGGGTCGACCAGTCGGCACGGATACTCTTTGCAGCGGTCAATCGGACTGGGGTAAGCTAGTCACCTAATAGAGGCAAGCAAACCGGGTCGTACCATGTATCACGGTACAACCCTGCAGCGCAACCGCGCGCGCCTTAACAAGCAAGAATACGAACCACACCGATGTCGAGCCCCACGCTATTCCGGCGAATTCACCGGCCGATCGCAAGCATCACCCGAGTATCTATTTGCCTGTTATCGCTGGCAGCCCCGTCGCTGTGTGTCGCGGACCCGGAGAGCCTCAATCTGGAGCAGGTGCTGCAGCAGGTGCTGGATACCTACCCCTCGCTGCAGATCGCAGCGAAGCAGGTGCAGCGTGCGCGCCTGGAGAATGCGCGCGTCGAAGGCCAGCTCAGCTGGGCCCTCGGCGCACGGGCGGGGGTGAGGCGCGATCTTTCGTTTATCGGCGCGCTGTCCGATCAGACCGAGGCATCCGCCCATCTCCAGCGCAAACTTACGA
>JAYSOL010000395.1:0-7984 GCA_043723045.1 Gammaproteobacteria bacterium
CGAAGTCGACGTTGATCAGGCCGGGCCGGGTGATCAACTCGGCGATACCCTGCACGGCACCCTGCAACACTTCGTTGGCCTTGCCAAAGGCGTCCAACAGGCTCGCGCCTTTACCCACCACGGAGAGGAGTTTTTCATTTGGGATGGTGATGACGGAATCGACAAATTCCGCCAACTCCTTGATGCCCTGATCGGCGATGGCCATGCGCTTCTTTCCCTCGAAAGGGAACGGCTTGGTGATCACCGCCACCGTGAGGATGTCCATGTCGCGTGCCACCTGCGCCACCACCGGTGCCGCACCGGTTCCGGTTCCACCCCCCATGCCGGCGGTGATGAAGACCATGTCCGCGCCGCTCAGCACTTCCGCGATACGCTCACGATCTTCGACCGCGGCCTGGCGCCCGATGCCGGGATCCGCCCCGGCACCCAAGCCCTTGGTGAGGTTGGTGCCCAGCTGAAGAATTGTGCGCGCATTGGATTTCTTCAATGCCTGCGAGTCGGTGTTGGCGACGATAAACTCGACACCTTCGATATTGGCGGAGACCATGTGTTCCACCGCGTTACCACCTCCGCCGCCGACACCTATCACCTTGATCACGGCCTGCTGGCCGTAGGTATCCATTAATTCAAACATTGCGCTGCCTCCTGTGTGAGTGCACTAACTGTGGTTTTGAAAGAGTCCAACCGATAACCGGCATGTCGCCCGCTCCGCCCGTATCCATTGCGTTGTTTTGTCATTCTAAAAATTCCCCTGAAACCAGCTCTTCATTTTTCCCATCACACCCTTGATGCCTGCTTGGGACGAGCGCGTGTGCATGCTGTAATTTCTGCCCACACGACTGCGCGCGCCATACAGCACCAGTCCCACGCCGGTGGCGTAGATCGGGTTGTGCACAACGCCGCTCAGCCCGCCCACGTACTGGGGGATGCCGATACGCACCGGCATGTGAAACACCTCTTCGGCCAATTCCGCCATGCCTTCCATCTTGGAGCTGCCGCCGGTGAGCACGATGCCGGAACCGACCAGATCTTCGAATCCGCTGCGGCGCAAATCGGCGAGCACCAGGCCGAAGAGCTCCTCGATGCGCGGCTCCACCACCTCGGCCAGGGTCTGACGCGCAAGTTTGCGCGGCGGCCGTTCGCCCACGCTCGGTACTTCGATGGTTTCATCCGCCTTGGCGAGCTGGGTCAGCGCACAGCCGTATTTTTTCTTGATTTCTTCGGCGAATTGCGTGGGCGTACGCAGTGCCACGGCGATGTCATTCGTCACCTGGTCGCCGGCGATGGGAATCACGGCGGTATGGCGGATGGCGCCTTCGGTGAACACCGAGATATCCGTGGTGCCGCCGCCGATATCCACCAGACAGACGCCCAGTTCTTTCTCATCCTCCGTCAGCACCGACATGCTGGACGCGAGTTGCTCGAGGATGATGTCGTCCACCTCTAAACCGCAGCGACGCACACACTTGATGATGTTCTGCGCGGCGCTCACGGCGCCGGTAACGATATGCACCTTGGCCTCCAAGCGCACTCCGCACATACCGATGGGTTCGCGCACGCCTTCCTGTTTGTCGATGATGTATTCCTGCGGCAGGATGTGCAGCACCTTCTGATCGGTGGGTATGGCCAGGGCACGCGCCGCTTCGATGACGCGCTCGACGTCGCTCGGGCCAACCTCCTTATCCTTGATGGCGACGATGCCGTGGGAATTGAAACTGTTGATATGGCTGCCGGCGATGCCGGCAAACACCGAATGTATCTGACAACCGGCCATCAACTCCGCCTCTTCCACCGCCCGCTGGATCGACTGCACCGTGGATTCGATATTCACGACCACGCCCTTCTTCATGCCGCGCGACGGATGATGGCCGACACCGATCACCTCCACCTCACCGCTGGACGACACCTCGCCCACGATGGCCAGAACCTTGGAGGTGCCGATATCCAGTCCCACGATCAGACTTTCATCACCTTTTTTGGACATTTTTCACCTTTTGATCCACCTGTTAACTGCGCCCCAACTGGGGTACCGCCGAATCTGTAGTGGCATTAAGCCACTGCACCGCAAAGCCGTTGGTGTAGCGCAGATCCACCTGCTTGATACGCGCGCTCTGTGCCGCCAGGGTGCCGGGATAAAGCCGTGCAAAGCGCGCCACCTTTTCCGCCGGCGCCTCGCGCCCCAACACCAGCGTGATGCTGTTATCCAGCCCGATGAGCCAGGTGCGGCGCGCCGTAAGCGTCAGCGTGACAATGCGCAAGCCGGCGGACGTCAGGATCTCGCTCAGGCGCGTGTACTGCGTGAGCAGCTCCGCCTGCGTACCCTCAGGCCCCTGGAACAGCGGCAGGCCCGGAACCCCGTCCCGGCCTTGCAGGTCCACGGCTTCGCCCGCGCTATTGACCCAGGCGGACTCACCCCAGCGCGCGGCCAACACCTGCTCGGTGAAACGGATATGCACACCGTCCGGCCATAGCCGCCGCACCGATGCCTGGTGCACCCAAGGCACACTCTCGGCGCGGCGTTTAATCGTATCCAGGTCGAGCAGATAGAAGTTTCCACTCACCACCGGAACCATCGCCTTGGCCAGCTGTTGTTGATCCACGTGCTTGAACTGGCCTTCAAAACTCACGCTGCGTACCGGAAACGTGCTAGGGCGCAACACATGATCGAGGCCGAACAGGCCCGCGACCAAGGCCGCCACCACCAGCAAGATGACCGCCGCCGCGCGCAACGACATGCCCTCCGACAGGCGTGCCCCAAAGGTGCGGGTGTCATTGCTCACGGTTGCTGTTCTCCATGCTGAGCTCCAATATGCGCATCACCAATTGCTCGAAACTGAGTCCGGCGTGGCGCGCCGCCATGGGCACCAGGCTGTGATCGGTCATGCCCGGCACGGTGTTGACCTCCAGCACGTAGGGATTGCCGGCACCATCCAGCATGAAGTCCACCCGGCCCCAGCCGCGACAACCGACGGAGTCAAACGCCCGCCGTGCCAGCGCCTGCACCCGGCGCTCCTGCTCATCTGTCAGACCCGACGGACAGAGATAGCGCGTGCTATCGAGCAGGTACTTGGCCTCGTAGTCGTAAAAGGCCCGCGGGGTTTCCAGGCGTATCAGCGGCAACTCGCGCTCGCCTAAAATGCCCGCGGTCAACTCCGGTCCAACAATGCAGCGCTCGATCAACACAGTGCGGTCGTAACGCGCGGCCTCAGCGCAGGCGCGGCTGAGTTCGTCCAGGCTAGTGGCCTTACCAATGCCGATGCTCGATCCTTCGTGCGCCGGTTTGATGAACAGCGGATAACCGAGCCGGCTCGCGATGGCCGCGAGCCCCTGCTCATCGGTATAAACCGCGAACTCGGGGGTGGGGATGCCGCAACCCACCCACAACTGTTTGCAACGCAACTTGTCCATGCCGAGAGCCGAGCCCAGCACCCCGCTGCCGGTATAAGGTATGCCGAGCACCTCGAGCGCACCTTGCATCACGCCGTCTTCGCCCCCGCGGCCGTGCAGCGCGATGAACGCACGCGTGTACTGTCCGCGCGCCAGCACCTGCAACACATCTTTGCCGGCATCGATACCGTGGGCATCCACCCCTTGTTTCTGCAAGGCGACGAGCACCGCGCTGCCACTCTTGAGCGACACCTCGCGTTCCGCCGACAGGCCGCCCATGAGCACCGCCACTTTTCCGTACTTCGCGCTATTCATGCCGGTTCTCCAATCACCCGCACCTCGGGCACCAATTGCACGCCGTGCTGCGCCTGCACCTGCGCCTGCATCCTGGCGATCAGCCGCTCGATCTGCGCGGCCGTCGCATTACCCTGATTGACGATAAAATTCGCATGCAAGGTGGAGACGCAGGCCTGCCCATCGCATTCACCCTTGAGGCCGCACGCCTCGATGAGACGCGCGGCATGGTCCCCGGGTGGGTTGCGGAATACCGAGCCGGCATTCGGCAGCTGCGTCGGCTGGGTAGCGCCGCGCTTGGCTAGCAATGACTTGATGCGCGCCTTGCCGTCACCACTGGTGCTAGCCTGCAGGTGAAAAAGTCCGGCGACAAACCATTCGTTCTGCGGGCCGCGCACGCTGCGATAACCGATGGTGTATTCCTGCGGAGTGCGCATATGCCGGTCGCCGCTCCGGTCCAGAGTCTCCACCGCGCTGACGATCGGCCAGGTTTCGCCACCGAAGGCGCCGGCGTTCATGGCCAACGCGCCGCCCACGGTACCCGGAATGCCGGCGAGAAACTCCGCGCCCGTCAGTCCGTGCTGCACGCAATAGCGCGCCAGTTTGGCACTGGCCACGCCAGCCTCGGCGCGCACTGTGGATTCATCCAGCAGCGACAGGCCGTTGAGTCGCCCGCTTACCGAAATCACGCTGCCGTGCACGCCGCCGTCGCGCACCAGCAGGTTGCTGCCCAAGCCGATCCAGCAGACCGCCTCTGCCGGCGGCAGCATTTTAAGATACGCAGCAAGATCGTCCACATCCGCCGGCTCATAAAAATGTTCGGCCGGTCCGCCGACGCGCCAGCTGGTGTGCTGCGCGAGCGGCTCGTGCAGACGCAGGGTGCCGCGCAATGGATGCATGGTGCGTGCCGCGCTCATCACTGTCCGCCCCCCAGCGCCGTCGCCAGACCGGCGGCCACGTGGCCAATGCTGCCGGCACCGAGGGTGAGCAATAAATCGTTCGGTCGCAGCAAATCCTTCAGCACCTGCGGCAGGTCCTCCACCTTCTCGACAAAAATCGGATTGCCACCGCGGGCGCGGATGGAGCGGCACAAGGCGCGCCCATCGGCACCGGCGATAGGCGCTTCGCCGGCGGCGTATATCTCGGTGATCAGCAACGGGTCCAGGTCGCTCAACACGGCGCTGAAGTCGTCGAACAGATCGCGCGTACGCGTGTAGCGGTGTGGCTGAAACGCCACCACCAGACGCCGCTCCGGCCAGCCGCTGCGGGCCGCCTCGATGGTGACGGCAAGCTCGCGCGGATGGTGGCCATAATCGTCCACCAGCAACACATCGCCGCCGGCAAGCGCCACCCGGCCATTCATCTGGAAACGCCGGCCGATGCCGCCAAACGTCGCCAGGCCCTCCTGGATGGCGGCGTGCGGCACATGCAGTTCGTGCGCCACGGCGATCGCCGCCAGGGCATTCAGTACATTATGCTGGCCGGGATGATTGAGCGTGATGGCCAGGCCCTGTTTGAGGTCGGGCAGCTGCACGTTGAAACGCATCTGCAATCCCTGCTGCGTGATATCCGTGGCGCGCACGTCGGCATCCGCGCTGAGACCGTAGGTCCGTACCGGCTTATGCACCCGCGCCACGATCTCGCGCACCACCGGATCGTCGATGCACACCACGGCCAGGCCGTAAAACGGCAGGTTGTGCAGAAAATCCACAAACGCCTGTTTCAACCGGCCGAAATCCCCACCGTAGGTGTCCATATGATCGGCGTCGATGTTGGTGACGATGGCCATATACGGTTGCAGGTGCAGAAACGATGCGTCACTCTCATCCGCCTCCGCCACCAGGTACTCGCCGCGACCGAGACGCGCATTGGCGCCGGCACTGTTCAAGCGGCCGCCGATCACGAACGTGGGGTCCAGACCCGCCTGCCCCAGGACACTCGCCACCAGACTGGTAGTGGTGGTCTTGCCGTGGGTGCCGGCGATGGCGATGCCGTGCTGCAGGCGCATCAACTCGCCGAGCATTTCGGCGCGCGGGATAACGGGAATCTTCGCCGCACGCGCCGCCGCCACCTCGGGGTTGGATTCCTTCACGGCGGATGAGATCACCACCACGTCGGCGTCCTGCACCAGGGCCGCATCGTGACCGATATGCACCGCGGCCCCGAGCTCGCGCAGACGCCGGGTATTGGCGCTCTCCAACGCATCCGAGCCGGACACCTGAAATTTCAGATTCGCCAGCACCTCGGCGATGCCGCTCATGCCGGCACCGCCGATGCCGACAAAATGCACACGCTTGACCCAGTTACGCATGCGCCACCTCCATGCACAGACGCGCTACCGTCTCGGTGGCGTCGGGAACGGCGCAGGCACGCGCGTTGGTCGCCATCTTCAGCAGCAACTCGCGGTTGTTTGCTAAGCTCTGCAACATCTCCGCCAGATACGCCACACTAAAGTCCGGTTGCGGCACGAGTATCGCCGCGTCGCGTTCCGCGGGAAAACGCGCGTTCGCCGTCTGATGATCGTCCACCGCCGACGGATAAGGCACGAGTATCGCGGCCACGCCGGCGGCACACAGTTCGGCGATGGTCATGGCGCCGGCGCGGCAGATCACCACATCGGCCCAGCCATAGGCCGCCGCCATGTCGTCGATGAACTCGGTGACGATGGTGGTGACCCCACTCTTCTCATACGACCGCTCGGTGGCGTCACGCTGACCACGCCCGGTCTGATGCCAGATCTCGGGACGTTGCTCGGCACGCAGCGCACGCAGCGCCTGCGGCACCGTCTGGTTGAATACCGCAGCACCGAGGCTGCCGCCCACCACCAGCACGCGCAAGCGGCCGGTGCGCTTGGCCATGCGCTCGCCCGGCAAGGGCAGCGCCAGAATTTCCGGCCGCACCGGGTTGCCCACGTGGCGTGCGCCGGGCAAGGCACCAAACGCCCCGGGGAATCCACACATGACCACATCGGCGACCAGCGCCAGCCAACGGTTGGTCAGGCCGGCGATGGCATTCTGTTCGTGAATCAACAACGGCCGGCGCGCCAGCCACGCCACCAGACCGCCGGGGCCGGAGACAAACCCGCCCATGGCCAGCACCGCATCCGGTTTGGTGCGGCGAATGATGCGCCACGCCTGGAACATCGCCAGCAGCAAGCGGAAGGGCAGGAGCAGCCAACCGAGCACACCACTGCGCCGCACGCCGCGTATCGACACCCATTCCACGGGATAGCCCGCCGCCGGCACGACCCGCGACTCCAGCCCCCGCTGGGTACCGAGCCAGATCACGTCCACGCCGTGATCGCGTAAATTAGCGGCCACCGCCAGCGCCGGAAACACGTGCCCGCCGGTACCGCCCGCCATAATCAATATGCGCCGACTCATTTTCCCACCCGGTGGGCGCGCGAACCGCGATCCACCATGAACAGCAGGCCAACGGCAATGCAACTGACCAGCATGCTGCTGCCGCCATAACTGATGAAGGGCAGGGTCAGGCCCTTGGTGGGCAATGCGCCCATGTTGACGCCCATGTTGATCATCGCCTGCACCCCGAGCAACAGACCCACGCCTTCCGCCAGGCGCGCCGCGTAACCCTGACCCATGCGCTCCGCCTGTTGCGCGATGGCGAAGGCGCGCCACACCACCACGGCAAACAACGCGATCACCAGCATGACGCCCATCAGACCGAGCTCCTCGGCGATGACCGAGAAAAGAAAATCCGTGTGCGCCGCCGGCAGATAAAATAATTTCTGCACGCTGCCGCCCAGGCCCACCCCGAGCCACTCGCCGCGGCCGAAGGCAATCAAGGCCTGGGTCAGCTGAAAACCGCTGTTGAACGGATCCGACCACGGATCGAGAAAGCCGGTGACGCGCGCCAGGCGATAGGGTGCTACCACCGTCAGCAGCACCATGCCACCGACGCCGGCGCCGACCACTACCAGGAAGTGCCAGAAACGCACCCCCGCCAGAAACAACATGCCAAACACACTGAAGCAGATAACCACCACCGAGCCGAGATCCGGCTCCTGCAACAGCAACATGCCGATGATCGCCAGCACGATACTCAGCATGAGGATGCCCTGGGTGAAGAAACGCAGCTCATCCTGTTTGCGCACCAGATAGCCCGCGACGTACACGATCATGAAGATCTTCACCAGTTCCGACGGCTGCAGATTCACCACACCCAGACGCAACCAGCGCGAGCTGCCGTTCACGTGCACGCCGATGCCGGGCAACAGCACGACGACGAGTAGTGCAATGCCGATCAGCAACAGGTAGGGGCCCAGGTACTCCCACAGGCGAAT
>JAYSOL010000396.1:0-5455 GCA_043723045.1 Gammaproteobacteria bacterium
CATCATTTTCGCTTTTCTTAATTTTTCAAACACATACAACGTGTTTGAAAAATAGCGGCCCCTCGGTTCCGGTCGGTTCGTCACAAATTCACCTGAACCTGCCCTTCAGGTGTCACCTGACCACTAACTTCTTTCTTAGTCAATGGGTTACGTACTTTTATCCAGTCGCCTGCGGCCCCGTCGCCCATGGCCTGCCCCTGCATACGGACCGTCAGGCCGGCGCTGTTGCCGATAATCATCACCGATTCGCCCCGGTGGACAAGTCGCCGCCCCTCAATTTGAGCGGGTAGCAGAACGCTGCCGGCGGTGAGGGGCTGTTTCAACTGGCGGCCCACCACTTTGGCGGGATCCAGCACGTAGCCAAAGGGCAGGGCCGACAGATCACGCTCCACCAGGTGCACGTCGTCCCGGGTGAGGGGGGTGCCCCGCGCCAAGGGGCGGGTGGCGACCAGTACCTGGTCGAAAATCTTGACCACCACCGGCACATAAACCTGCCACGGTGGTTGGCCATTGCAGCGCACCCCCACCGTGGTATTGCCTTGAGCGCGGGCGCCGGCCGGCAAAAAGGCCTCCAGTTTGGTCGTGCAGGCGGCCAGGCGCAGGCGCGGATCCAGTTCGCCCGCCGTGATCTGCGCAGGATGTGCCCGCCCGCTGTGCAGGCCGGCGACGTACTGGCTGGCGGTCTGGCGTATGCCGGCGAGATTCTGATAATCGCTGTCCGCCGCCAGGACCTCACCGGCAAGCAGAAAACTGAGCAGCAATGTCGGGGGCAGCAGGGTCATGGTCCGGCCTAAGACTGCTGAACTTCCTGGTTGAGTTCATCCAGCAGGGCGAACATTTTCACGCTGAGTTCTTCCATCTGCGTGAGTTTGGCGAGTGCGGCTTCGGTGGCGCCTTGTTTGATCAGCTGTTCGATTTCCCTGCCGAGGACATGCACGCGGGCGTGCGGCTCCTCGATGGCGCGGAATGCCGCGAGCTCCCCATAGCGCTCTCTGCCTGCGGAGTCATACCACTGCCCTAAACGGCATTGCGTGTGACTCTTGATTTCCGCCTCGTTCATGGGCTGACCGCCGAACAGGGCATCGGCGAGACGCGCCTTCCACAGGAGATGATCGGATTTGACCACCTGCAGCAACACGCTATCCAGGCCCCATTCCGTCAACAGCGTGAACTGACGGGTCGTTGCCTGGGTGAGTTTTCTGATCTGCTGACCGATGACACCGACCTCATTGCGTTCCGACGTCAGGGTGTGGGTGACGGAGGAAAGATTTTGCGACATTTCGGCGGACACCGCGCTTTGCTCCTCCGCCGCCGCGGCGATCTGTTGGATCTTGTCGTTGACGTCGCGGATCACACCGTTGGATTCCCCCATGGACATGGCCACCGTTTCCAGGGTCTCGATGCTTTTTACCAGCTTTTCCAGGCTCGTGGTGACGCCATCGTTGACCTCATCCGACAGGGTGTTCATGGTGCTGGTGACGCTACCGATCTCGTTGGTCGCCTGCGCCGTTTTTTCCGCCAGCTTCTTCACTTCATCGGCGACCACGGCGAAACCGCGTCCTGCCTCGCCGGCGCGCGCCGCTTCGATGGCGGCGTTGAGGGCCAGCAGATTGGTCTGGTGGGCGATGTCCTTGACGCTGGCGGTGAGTTTGTTGATCTCGCGGGTAAAGCCGACAAACTGCTGCATGCTGCTGGCCATGGAGCGGACCGCGGCTTCCAGCAGGTCCATATCGCCCATGAGGGACGATACACCTTCATTCCCGGAAGCGGCGATAGTGCTGCTTTCCTGTGAGCGCAGGGCGGCAGTCTGGGCGTTGCGCGATATCTCGGTGGCCGTGGCCGCCATTTCCTCCACGGCGGCCGCAATACTGGTCACGGCATCCATGGTGTGGGTAATGCCCTGGCTGAAGCGCCCATTGGTGATCAGGACATTGACCGCCTGATCCAGGGTTTCCACGCCGGCCCGCCCGACCTCGGCGAGTTTCCTGTTGTTTTCCAGCAGCACCTCGGTGATGGGCGTCAAGGAATTGGCGGTTCCCCGGTGGGCGCTGGCAAGTTTAGTCAATTGGCGGTGGTTCGATGCCAGCGCCGATTGCAGCAATGGCAGGACCGTTTTTGTACGAATAAAGTGTTGCGTCATGCGCGCCCCGTTCTCTACGTCTTAAGGTTTAAGGCAAATGCGACAGGTGCCCTGGAAGGCGGGTGTCGCGTAGTAACGGGTTTCTATGCAAATCACATGCCTAAGAACCTTGGGGCAGACGGAAGGGGCGGGCGGATATCTTTTTCATGTTTTATAACCGTTACGGTGCAGGCAAACCTGCGGATCCGAGGGGATAGAGTCTACAAGTTTCCACAGTTCAGTGATTCTGGCAGAAAAATTGCACTATAACCTCCAACCGCTACTCATGCGCGCGTGTCCCTATGCCAGCGGGCCGCGTTGTGGCAGTCGGCAAGATTTTACCCACCAGGCACCGCCTGGCCGGGCAGACCTGACGCCGCAGTGGCGCCCGGGTGCATAGCTTAAGTTTTGTTACGGGGGATAGTGAATGGCGAGTGTAAGCGTATTAGACAGCGTCAACCAGCGCACCCAACTAGCCGGGCGCAACCGCCTCGAGCTGTTGTTGTTCCGCTGCAATAAGAAGCAGCGTTACGGGATCAATGTGTTCAAGGTCCGGGAGGTGATTCTTTGCCCTCCGATTCAGCAGATTCCCCATTCCCACCCGGACGTGCGCGGCGTCATCCAGGTGCGCGGCAAGATCCTTCCGGTGATCGATCTTGGCAAGGTGCTCGGCTCGCCCTTGCCGGCGGACACCGCGGGACTGTATGTCGTCATCACCGAATTCAGCCGCTCGATTCAGGGCTTTCTGGTGAGCGGCGTCGATCGCATTCTCAATATGAACTGGGACGCCATTTTGCCGCCGCCGAAAATCGCCAATCACTACCTTACCGCCGTGACCCAGTTCGATGACGAGCTGATCGAGATCATCGACGTGGAGAAGGTGCTGGCGGAGATAAATCCGATCAAGCCCGGCGTGTCCGACGAGTTCAGTCGTCCCGAGCTGGTCGAACAGCGGCGGCTGCCGGTCCTGGTGGTGGACGACTCCAGTACCGCGCGTTCGCTGATTACGCGCACTCTGGATCAGATCGGGTTTTCCAGTATCACGGCCAAAAGCGGCAAGGAGGGGCTGGACATCCTGCAGAAAATGGCGGGCGAAGGCCAGCCCATGGCCAACCGTCTGGCGCTGGTGATCTCGGATATCGAAATGCCGGAAATGGATGGCTACACCCTCACGGCGGAAATAAAGAAGGACGACCGCCTGAAGGGCCTGCACGTGATCCTGCATTCCTCCATGAGCGGTGGTTTTAACGATGCCCTGGCGCAGAAAGTCGGGGCCGACTGTTTCCTGCCAAAATTCAATCCGGACGAACTGGCGCGCGTGGTGCTGGAGCAGATGCCCCACGTGACGGCCGCACTGCCCGGACCGTTGCGAAAATGATTTCTGTTGGATGTTGTTATGGCAAGAACTGAAGACTAGGTAATCCAGCCGGCGCACGGCCGATGTTGCTGTGCAACATTAACTATTTTTTAAAAGGGAAAGGGAAGAGAGACTAGACAATGAAAATCAATATGCCTGTTACCAGCACGGAACATCCGGTGGCGGATGACATGATCATCCTCTCCACCACCGACCGGAAAGGCGCGTTGACCTATGCCAACCGGGACTTTCTCAAGATCAGCGGATTCAGTGAAGACGAACTGATCGGCAAGAATCACAATGTGGTGCGCCATCCGGATATGCCGCCGGCGGCGTTCGAGGATTTGTGGAACACCGTCAAGGGCGGCAAGTCGTGGATCGGCATCGTCAAGAACCGCACCAAGAACGGCGATTATTATTGGGTGGATGCGTTTGCCTCGCCGATTACGCGCAATGGCGAGATCGTGGAATATCAATCGGTGCGCACGCGGCCTGCCGCCGTGCACATCGAACGGGCCAGCCGTCTGTATCGGCAACTGAGCACCGGGGGTGGCGCCGGGCTGGGATTGAAAGACAGGCTGGCCGGAATCGGATTGACCACCCGCATCCTGACCGGGGTGTTGGGTATCATGACAGGCGCCGCCACCTATCTGGGCCTGGCAACGGGGGTTCCGCTGGCGAATCTGCTGATCGCCTTCCTGCCCGCTGCGGCGCTGGCTTCTCTGCTGGTGACTCTCGGCCTGCGCCCATTGCGGCGGATGGCGGCCGAGGCACGCGCGTTGTCGGACAACAAAATCGCACAGTGGATCTATACCGGCCGGACCGATGAGATCGGACAGATCGGCCTGGCCATGAAGATGTTCAAGTCCAAGATGGGCGCAGTGATCGGCCGCATCAGCGATTCGTCCGGTCGCGTCTCCGGGTTGGCCACGGCATCGGCGGCGGATGTGCTGCAGAGCAGTGTGGCCATGGGAAAATTACAGACGGAAACCGATCAGGTCGCCACCGCCATGCACGAGATGACCGCCACGGTGCAGGAAGTGGCGCGCAATACCGTGCAGGCCGCCGCGGCGGCGCGGCAGGCGGAGGACGAGGCGGTCAAGGGCCGGCATGTGGTGGCCGGGGTGGTGTCGAATATTAACAGCCTGGCGGCGGAGGTGGATAAAGCCGCCCAGGTGATCCAGCGGGTGGCGGCGGAAAGCGGCAAGATCGGCATGGTGCTGAATGTCATTCAGGGCATCGCCGAACAGACCAACCTGCTGGCATTGAATGCGGCCATCGAGGCGGCGCGCGCCGGCGAACACGGGCGAGGTTTCTCCGTGGTGGCCGACGAGGTGCGTTCCCTCGCCAGCCGCACCCAGCAGTCGACCCGGGAAATTCAAAAGATCATCGAGGGCCTGCAATCCGGGACCAAGGAAGCGGTGCACGCCATGCTGCAGGGCAGCCAACAGGCGCAGGCCAGCGTCAAGGAGGCCGCGCACGCGGGCAACGCACTGGACACCATTGCCAGCGCCATCACCAACATCAATAGCATGAATACCCAGATCGCCAGTGCCGCAGAAGAACAAAGCGCCGTGGCCGAGGAGATCAATCGCAATATCGTCACCATCAGTCAGCAGGGTACCGATACCGCGGCGGGTACGCAGCACCTGTCCAACGCCATCGGCGAGCTGGCGGACCTGACCGGGCAATTGCAGGGTCTGGTGGTGCAGTTCGGCAAGGCATAAGCAGCGGAGGCGAGGGCCCGCACGCGATGGGTTGGCCACCAGTGTCCGCGTGTGATGGCATGCCTTGGCCGGTCCGTTGCCACCTGCCAGGTCCAAGGTTAAGCTGTCAGCAGCTCGAGGCCGATATCACCCGCCAGGGATCGCCGCTCCTTCATGAATAACGTGTGCCACAGGTAGGCAAGAGCCAGTGCCAAATAAGATGATCAGTCAGGCCGACTACGACGGCTTCAGGCAGTTTCTAGAGCAGGCCTG
>JAYSOL010000397.1:0-3019 GCA_043723045.1 Gammaproteobacteria bacterium
CGCGCCCAACCACGGGACGGCCACGGCCGCGCTGCTGGTCGGTAACACCCAGCCATCCGGTTTTCACGGCCTGGTGCCGGGGGCGAAGCTCCTGGTCGCGAGCGTGTTCCGCTCCAACGGCGGTCACAACGACACGACTGCGGAGTGGGTAGTGCTGGCGCTCGACTGGTTGATCGTGCAGAACGTCCAGGTCATCAACCTTAGCCTGGGTGGGCCGCGCAACCTGTTGCTGGAGGCAGCAATTCAGCGGATCCTCGCCAAGGACATCGCGATCGTGGCGGCCGCCGGTAACAACGGTCCCACTGCGGCGCCGGTCTATCCGGCGGCGCAACCAGGCGTGATCGCGGTGACCGCCGTCGATGCGGAGCTCAAGCCCTATGGCAAGGCGAATCGTGGCGATTACATCCGCTTCGCGGCACCGGGGGTGGATATCTGGACCGCTGCACCCGGCAAGGACGGTATTTTTGTCTCCGGCACGTCGTATGCCGTGCCGTTTGTCACTGCCGCCATCGTTACCGCGCGCCTGGACAAACGCAATGCCCGCACCATCGCCCTGGTGAAGTCGCTGCAGGATCACGCCCGAGACCTCGGCGACCAGGGCAAGGACCCGGTATTCGGTTGGGGTTTGGTGCAGGCGCCGGGTTGTGGGCGCTCGATTGCAAAAAATCGCTGATTCATCGCCACTGTCAAACGAGAATTGGGCTCCTGTATCACATACGCCACCCGATAGCCGAAACGAATGTCGCAAAAGCAGTTGCTCTTTAGCGAGGCCATGCGCGGGTAGCGGCCGGGAGCACCCAGCCTCCTGATCTGACGTCCCACTAGCGCGTACCCAATGTCTGTCGTAAATTCCTCCCTCTCGCAGGATAAGGGTGAAGTGGCCACACTGTTCGTTCGTCGAAGCTGTAGGGCGACCGGATCGGTGCTCCCTCAGCACAAGCATTCCAAAAAGCCCTGGCTCCATTTGTCCCCGGGGCCGCCATGTATCCGCCGTGTATCCAACCTGGGATTACACTTTTTTCATGATGAATGAGGGAAGCTGTGCCGTGAACCGTTTGCGCCCTGGCTTCGACTCAGGGCTGTAAGCAGAAAAGCCGCTCCTGCGTTTTCTGCACTCTCGCCATCCATGGCGGTCGCCGGAAACATCCGTGCTGGGTCGATTCCGCTTTCCGCAGGTCAACGGTGAAAACCAAAGGAGATACCATGAAAACGCTGACCCGCTGTCTATTGATGCTCGCTGCCCTCCTTATCCTCACCGCCTGCGGGGGTGGAGGTGGTAAAGGTGGCGCCACGCCGCCACCGGCCAGCACAACCTGCACCTGGGACAGTTCCACCTGGGACAACTGCCACTGGGGCGCCTGACCCTGTGTTGTCTTGATAACCACTGACTTTGAATACACGAAGGAGACATGCCATGCGTATCTTGAATCGTTTCAAACTGAGCCGCGCGCAACTCGTGAGCGGCGCCCTGATCCTGAGCGCCGCGATGCTCGCCTATGCCGTGCCCAACGTGTTCACCGCCGGTACCCCCATCAGCGCCGCGCAGATGAACGCCAACTTCGTCGCGCTTGAGCGTGGGTATGCCTACGTTGTGTGTAACGCTGGTGGCTGCACCATTATTCCGGGGTCATGGGAGTACAACCCGACAGGGCAGGAGTACAACCCGACAGGGCAGCTGACCACCGTCACACGCAGCAGTGCCGGAAACTATCAAGTGACGTTCACCGGGATGACCTCAGCCACCGGCGGACATGTGCAGGTCACCGCCTATGGATCCGCGCCAGTCTTTTGCCAAACGTCTTTTTTCATCGTCCCGAGCGCTGGTGTCCGTTGTTTCAGCAGTGCTGGTGTCGCTATCGACGCCACTTTCAACATCCTGATGATTCCCTGACGCGCGTCAGTGCGGCGAAGTGGGGCGACCATTAAGGGGAGAAGAGCCCCACGGCGATGACACCCTGTAGTAGTCCCCGGCACCGGTGAATAGCCGGCAAGGGACCAAAGAGTCAGAGTTGTTGGAAAAACATATCGACCGCAAATTAGGAGTTGCGCCATGCATTCGATTTACGCTGACACCTTGACCGCAAGGGCACAGTGTGGTGTTCACCAGGGAGGGCTGATCGTGATAGGGCGGTTCTATTCTTCTACCCGATCGCTTCACAGTGGCTCGAGTCGCGACGTTATCCCTGAGATAGCCGTCGGGCGTGTATTTGCACATCCCGGCGTGGCTTCCGCACGCGGGACTGGTTCCCCGTGACCGGATGCAAGCGCAAAATCCATGCGTCATCGGCCAAGCCCCCGTCAATCGATATCGCGAACCGTTGCCTCCGGCAACGCCGGCACGGCGAATACACCGGTTGTTGTCTGGAGACTGTCTCCACGTATTGACGAGGTGCTGGGAAAGCTTGCGCAGAATGCATTCGCGACCAGCCTGCTGGACTCCTGCAACGCGATTTCACAAAACGCGACATCCCCTTGTCAGCGTGTCGCGCTGATGGGGCTGCATCAGCCGCCAGCGGCGCATGCCGAAATTCTCGCGGTCGCTCAGGCATTCAAACACAAGGGGTTCCGCTTGGTGTGTTATGCAGACGCCAGCAGCGCATGGTCGCTTGCCGCACAGTCACGTCTTCTGTTGGCCGGCGGTGTTCGGCTGCTTGACAGTATGGATCCCGGGTTTGGATCGAAGCTCATTGCGTTCTTGCGCGAAGAAGCCGAGATGCAGCGAAGGTACTGGCAAGGGCAATGTCACATAGACGAGGCAATGCGTCGCCTCGGGTTCATTGCCGAGAGCCCCGCCATGCGATCGGTGGTGAACTGGGTCGCCCGTATCAGTTCGTTTACCAACCTGTCGGTGCTTATCAGCGGCGAGGCGGGTACCGGCAAGGAGCTTGTCGCCAAGGCGGTCCACCAGCTCGACCCACATCGCCGGGACGGACCCTTCATTGCCGTGAACTGCGCGGCGATCAGTTCGACCCTGGCCGAGAGCGAACTCTTTGGTCACCGCCGCGGTGCCTTTACCGGC
>JAYSOL010000398.1:0-2188 GCA_043723045.1 Gammaproteobacteria bacterium
GTCGTCTTGCTCGTGTAGGTGTCGCCGGCGCCGCCGTTGTCGTTGAGGGTTGCGACGAACTCATGGCGGCCGGCGCTCACGGGGAGCCGCCGATATACCGTAGAGGCGCCGTCATGGGACAGCCCGGAGGGCTGCAGCGTTTCCTGATACAACGCCTTGCCGTCCATCTCCAACTGCACGCGCACCGGCGAGCGCCCACGCGAGCAGTCCATGCGAAGTCGCATGTTGGGCGCGAGCTGGGCCAGCTCGGCGTCGCTGCGTTCGCGGCATTTGTCCTTGAGCTGGCCGGCGTGGCGCAGGCTCAGGCGGATCAACGCCTGGTCCGCGGGAAAATGCATGTACGCCGGCGAGGTGGAGAAATAGCCGATGACACCGGCAAACGCGGCGTAGGCCAGGGCCTGACCGGCGTAACGCAGTATCTGCTTGGCGTTCATACCTTACTCCGGGCGCGGCGCGGGGGCGGCGCTTCGTCGTCGGTCCTGGGCAGATTGCGCAGGATGTCGCGGTAGATATCGAGTTCGCGTCGCAGTTTATCCTGATCCCGCCGCCCAGCCATGAACACCTGCACGCGCTCGCGCGCCACGCGGGTGCGCAGATGCGGTTCGCGCTCGCCGTGGAAACGCTGTTCGGTCCAGACGCTGCCCAGACGATAATGACAATCGCTGCCGGGGCAACCGGTCACCAGCACGCCGTCGGCGCCGCTGCGCAGCACATAGTCAACGAACGAGGGCGGCAGCATGCCGATGCATTCCATGCTATGCACCGCCACATCCGGTGCGGCCAGCGCGCGCACGTCCGCGGCGTGATCGCAGCCGTACACCACCAGCCTGACCTCTCCCTTAAGTTTTTCCAGGGAGGCCTCGGTCGCCGCGCGCAGGGTATGCACCGTCGCCTGCGGCATGTCGATGCCGGTGACCAGTTCCGCGGCACTGCGGAACGGCGTGGACGAGGGGCAGGCGCCGGCGCAGATCCCGCAACTCGCGCACAGATCCGCGTTCACCACCGCCAGCTGGTGACCCGGCTTGTCCGGATGCGACGTCATGGTCACCGCACTGAAGGGACAATCGTCGAAACAGCGCCGGCAACCGTTGCAGTTGGCGGGATGCACCTCCGCCACCGGCTGCGGTTTTTTATAGAATAACCAGGGCAGCGCCATGAGCAGCGCAGTGGCACCCCCCACCAACGCCCATACCTTGCCCGGCGACCCGCTGTAGATCAGCGGGTAGAGCGCGAGATAAAACCAGTCGAGAGAAATCTCGGTCACCACCGTGTCCAGATTCGCCTGCGGCTGGCTGAGAGCCGGCTTGATCAGGGACAGCACGACGATCGCCAACACCACACCGACGCCGAGGCGCAGGGGCGGGTTGGTCTTGGCGCTGGTGATGCGCTGTATATGCACCCACATGAATAACAACAGTATCAGCGGAATGCCGATGTGCAGAAAGGCCAGCAAGGTGAAGAAGCGGTCGTTGACCGCCCCCTGGTTGAGGAAGTTGCGCACCAGGGGCTCGCTGAAGATCGGCAGCCAATCGAGCCACTCGGCCGTGGCGATGGCGAGGAACTGCGCCATCTCATCCCACACCAGCCAGTAGCCGCCGATGCCGGAGGCGTACATCAGCCACAACAGCGGGATGCCGCTGAGCCAGGAGAACCAGCGGAATCCGCGGAACCGATCCATGACGAACTGGCGCAGCATATGCAACACCGCCGTCAGCACCATGGCGTCCGAGGCGTAACGGTGCACGCTGCGCAACACCCCGCCGAGATACCACTGGTCGTGGGTCAGGGACTCCACGGAGTTATAGGCATCCTGCACGCCGGTGTCGAAGAAGATATAGAGGTACAGCCCGCTGGCGGCGATGACCCAAAAAAGAAAGAACGTGAGGGTGCCGAGATGGTGGAACGGATTCCAGGCCTCGCCGAACATGCTGTTGTAGCCACTTTCCACGCGCAACCACATGCCCTGCGCCACGAGCCGAAATCGTTTGGTCATGAAGGAATGATAGTCCTGAAACGTACGAATTAGAAATAGACTAAATCAGGATATAGCGTTGGATAACCCAGTGGTTTGATCTGCATCAAGCCGGTCCGGTGCGCGACTTGCGCCGCACCTCCCGCACCAGGAACACCACGACGAAAGTAAGGATAAAACCACCAATGGCGATGCCGACAAACAACGAATAATCGG
>JAYSOL010000399.1:0-5260 GCA_043723045.1 Gammaproteobacteria bacterium
CGTCGCCGGAACGCTGGAAAAAATCCTCCAACGTCCCATCGGGGAATATCCCTACAGCTACCCGCTGATGCATGCCGTGGTCTACTACCTGTGGACACCCACCGCCGATATGCCGTCGCATTATTTTTACGATCCATACTGGTACGACCCGTGGTACCCATGGGGCTACCGGCCCTATCTGTACTACCCGCGCTACTACCGCTAGGCGCGTATGCGGCGGACTTCCCTCAGCGTGCCGTTGCTACTGGCGGGGCTACTATTAACAGCCTGCGCCAACGGGCCACGCTTCGATCTCAGCGGCGTGGATAACACGCTGACACCGGCCGGCGCGGTGCAGGACATGACGCGGGCACGCGACCATGTCGTACACTGGGGCGGCTCCATCATAGCCACCGCCAACCTCAAGGACAGCACGCGTATCGAAGTACTGGCCTACCCCATGGATAGATATGGCCTGCCGGATCTGTCGGCCAAGGCGCAGGGGCGCTTCATCCTGTTGCAATCCGGCTATCTCGAAGGCGCCGACTACGCGCCGGGCCGGCTGGTCAGTGTGGTGGGGAAATTGATCCAGACACATTCGACTCTAGTCGGTGAAGCACAAGCGGTGTTCCCCGTGGTGCAGGCGTCTCAGCTTTATCTGTGGCCGCCCCATTCGCAGAGTCCCAGAACCCAGTTTCATTTCGGTCTAGGTGTCGGCATCAGCCGTTGATCCACGAGACTCTCGTCGCTCCCAATACCCACTAGCCCCATGACCATGCCAGCCGCGGCCCGTCGACGTCTCGCTACCCTGCTCGCCTTCGCCACGGTCTATCTCGTGTGGGGATCGAGTTATCTCGCGATACGCGTGGGCGTGCAGGACCTGCCGCCGGCACTGTTTGCCGGCAGCCGTTTTATCCTCGCCGGGGTACTGCTCGGTGCCTATGCGCGCTTCACCGGCCAGGCATTCCCCACTAGCCGGCGTGAATGGCAAACCATCATCGTCGTGGGAGCACTGCTCATGCTGGGCGGCAATGGTCTGGTGGTGTGGGGCGAGCAGTGGGTGCCCTCCAGCCTGGCGGCGCTGATCGTTTCGAGTGTCGCCCTGTGGATCGCCTACTTCGGCACCCTCGGGCCCCAGGGGGAGGCGTTGGCGCCGCGCTCTGTGATCGGCTTGATCGTCGGCTTCGCCGGGGTCGCGGTGTTGGTGGCGCCCAACGGCGCGGCATTTTCCTGGACACAATTTCGCGGCGAACTGGCGGTGGCCATCGCCGCTATGTTATGGGCGGCCGGCACGATCTATGCGCGCCGACGCAAACCCAGCACGCCGGCACTCATGTCGGCGGCGATGCAGATGTTCAGCGGCGGGGTATTACTGTGCGGGCTTGGGTGGGGCTTGGGGGAATCGGCGCGCTGGGTGTGGACCAGCAATGGCCTGCTGTCCCTTGCATATCTGACGCTGTTCGCCTCGTGCCTCGCCTACAGCGCCTATGTCTGGTTGATGCACGAGGTCAGCCCGTCGCAACTCGGGACGTACGCCTACATCAATCCGGTCATCGCGGTGCTCATGGGAAACTGGCTGCTGGCGGAAACCCTCAGCCCGCGCGAAGGGGTCGGCATGCTGATCATCCTGTCGGGCGTGGTCCTGGTCTCCACGGCGACCCGGCGCGGCAAGCCTGCGCCCACCCCGGAAATTCCCGATTAGGGAAAGCAGGCTTGCACAAAAATAGCCATTCTAGCCGGCGGCGCGGGGACGCACCTTGGCGGCGCATTCCTTGGCGCGTTTGCGCGCAATCTCGATGTTGTCGGCGGCGGCCAAGGCCACACCCATGCGCCGCCGCTGGTACGCCACCGGCTTGCCGAACAGACGCAAACTGGTTTCCGGGACACGCAGTGCCTCGTCCACGCCGTCAAACACCACGGCATCCGCGTCCACGCCGCCATAGATCACGGCGCTCGCGCCGGCACGGCGCATGCGCGTGCCTACCGGCAGACCGAGGATGGCGCGCAGGTGTAACTCGAATTCGTTCTGTGCCTGGGTGATCATGGTCACCATGCCGGTATCGTGCGGTCGCGGGCTGACCTCGGAAAACCAGATGTCGTCGCCTTTGACGAACAACTCGACGCCAAACAGGCCGCGGCCGCCGAGGGCATTGGTGACACGTTCGGCGATGTCCTTCGATTTGGCCAGGGCCCTCTCCCCCATGGGATGCGGCTGCCAGCTCTCCACATAATCTCCCCGCACCTGACGATGGCCGATGGGATCGCAGAAATTCGTTTCAATCTTGCCGTCCGCACCGAGGGAGCGCACCGTCAATAGGGTGATCTCATATTCAAAGTCGATCACGCCCTCGACGATGACGCGCGCGCCGGGCACGCGTCCGCCGGCACCCGCATACTCCCAGGCCGCCCGCAGGGTTTCAGGGCTGTCGACACGGGATTGACCCTTGCCGGAGGACGACATCACCGGCTTGATGATGCACGGGTAACCGATGCCGCCATCAATCGCGGTCTGCAATTCCTCATAGCTGGAGGCAAAGGCGTAGGGCGAGGTGGTCAGACCCAATTCCTCGGCGGCCAGGCGGCGGATGCCTTCGCGGTTCATAGTGAGACGTGCCGCGCGTGCCGTGGGGATCACCTCGGCCAGGCCCGCGGATTCGATGGCCACCAGCACATCGGTGGCGATGGCCTCGATCTCGGGCACGATGTAGCGCGGACGCTCCAGCTCCACCAGCCGGCGCAACGCCGCGGCATCGGTCATGTCGATCACGTGGGCGCGGTGCGCCACCTGGTGGGCCGGTGCGTTGGCGTAGCGGTCCACCGCGATCACCTCGACGCCGAGACGCTGCGCCGCGATAGCCACTTCTTTGCCGAGCTCACCGCTGCCCAGCAGCATGATGCGCAGGGCGCCGGGGCTTAGCGGGGTACCTATGACAACCATGAATTCATCTCCCGACTGCGGATAGTCTGGCCAGGGAACCTCTGAATAATTCGATGTAGGGTGCGTCCCACACACCATTTTGTCGATCGGTGCGCAGGGCGCACCCTACATTTTAAATTAATCAGAGCTTCCCTAGTGGATCGCTAGCGGCTTGCAGGCCGCACAGGTCGGCCTATCAACCACGCTTCTTCTTCTTTTTCAGTTGCGCGACTTCCTGTTTCAGCTTGTCCCGTTCCACCTGGACCTTGGCCAGCTTGGATGCCTGGGCATCGATGGTGGCCTGGGCCTCTTTCAGCTTATTCTGGGCAACCTCGGCGATGTTGCGCGATTCGATGACGACTGCATCCTTTTCCGCCAGTTCGCTGTTGACCTTGACCAGCTGCTGTTCCAGAGCAGTCACTTTCTGCTGCAGTTCCTCGCGCTCTTTCGCCCCGCAGCCGGTAAGACCGACCGCCAGAAACGCGGCAACCACCACTACATAAAACTGACGCTTCATTACCCTGCCTCCTCTCGCATTCTATAAGTTGTCGCCACCGAGTGACTGACGCGAGGCATCATACTTGCCAGCTGTTGGAAATCAAAGCCTTCGGGACATGGACGCGACGACTGGCGGCGGTGGCGAGTCGTCCCGGAGGAGGGCTCGAACCGACCCAGCGACTATATGGTCTATTATAAAAGTCAGGAACTTTGAGCATGGATATTGCATGAAAGTGGTAAAAGCACCTGGCGGGCACCCGAACTAAACGGGTGCGCGCCAGGCGTAACGCCCCCAAACCGACGTCCCGGACAGGAGGTTTAGCAATGCTTGTTCCAGGTCTTTATCAGTTTTTTCGCCGCCAGCTGCAACACGGCTTTGTCGAGCAGGGTCTGACGGAACCCGCCACCGTGGATTATGTCAGTGACGTCTTAACGCGCTTTGCCCATACCCGCGCGTTCTATCTGATCCAGAACGCCGAGGGCGCACCGATCGAAACCATCGCCGGCCTGCTGGCCGAGTGGCATCGCACCCAGGGCTGGGATGACGCCACCCCCAACCGTTCGCGCGAGGCCCTGGTGGTACGCCACTTGGGCGAATTCACCCTGTTCATGAGCGGGCTGTTTCGCGATCGACTGCGCGCCCGTGGTCAGCTGGCTTACTACATCTCCCAGGGACGCAGCGCTTTCTGGCGTTGTGCTTCGAGCGAACACAACCCGCGCCAGGCGCAGGTCTTCCGCGGCTTATACGGCAACTTTGACCGCGTGGCCGCGGCACTCGACCATATCCGTCACCATCGGCTGCCGCTGGCATCCACCGACGGGCAACATCTGTCTCCGCTCAACGCCCTGTGGCATACCTGAACCCGCCCTGACGCGCACACCGGGCTGGCATCGGCGATGGGCTTGATGAATAATGTGGCGTGCCCGCCCTAAGAGCCATAATCAATGCGCCGACCCTTCCCGGACCCCTAGCGTGAGCGCCGAATTCCACAAAACCACCCCTCTGCGCTTCGAATGCACCGGCTGCGGCGTGTGCTGCACCGGTGATGCCAGCCGCTATGTCGAGGCCGGCCCGCAGGAGCAGGAAACCATACGCGCCTTTCTGAATATTTCCCGCGCCTGGTTCCGGCGACGCTATCTCACCATGGTGGACGCCACCACCAAAGGGCTGCGTCTCGCCCACGGCCGCTGCGTGTTTCTCGGCGACAATCGCCGTTGCCGCATCTACCCCGTGCGCCCGGTGCAGTGCCGCACCTATCCCTGGTGGCCGGAGGTGGTGGCATCGCCCACCAGCTGGCGCGCGGAGGCCCGCCGCTGCGAAGGCATCAACCGCGGCGCGCAAGTCCCCCTGACAAAAATCACGGCGGCGCTGAAACGCAAAGGCCGCTGAGAGCCGGACACGCGGCGGCAGCGGACGCGTGGCCATAGCAGACTCTAATGTTGCGTGCCCGCCCTAAGAACCATAATCGTCGACCAGGGGATGCGCACCAACATCGGAGGGAGAATCGTGAGAGGCGGGCGCTCGAAATAAAAAAGCCGACAGATCCGCGGGACGCGTGACCCAGAGGAGGGAGTCCATTATCAGGATCCAACTTAGGCCCGTAATCCAAGGGTGCTCGTGGCATCACCTTGGGGCATGTCCCGCAGAAAATCTCTGTCGGCGTTATGACCGTGCTGTATGGCCATAACGTCTGTAGCTTAATCGGGTTGCGCCCAGATCCGCATTGATATGGATCAACTAAGACTCAAGGAAACTGGGCCGGTGGCGAATGGCACTTATACTTAAGCCAAAATGTAGGGCGGGTTAGCGTAGTTTGCGTAACCCGCCAGGCGTTGCGCAGCAACACAAGACATTCTTTACGGTGT
>JAYSOL010000400.1:0-3254 GCA_043723045.1 Gammaproteobacteria bacterium
CGCTTTTCTCCCGGCGTTTACGCCGATCCACCATGGGCGGGCACTTGTGTTCGTTGTAGTACGTCACCTGGCAATCCAGACAGTAATGGCATTCGTTGGCGTTGATCTCGCCGATGCTGTTGATGGCGCGCACCTCGCACTCCTTGGCGCACACCTGACAGGGACTGCCGCACTCCTTGCGCCGGCGCAGCCAGTTGAAGATGCGGAAGCGCGCCGGGAACGTCAGCGCCGCCCCCAGGGGGCACAGATATTTGCAGAAGAATTTGCGATTCACCGCGGAAATCGCCAGCAGCCCGACGGCGTAGAAAACATAGGCCCAGTCACGCTGGAAGCGCATCACGATGGCCGTCTTGAACGGTTCGACCTCGGCATAGCGCTCGGCGGCACTCAGGGACTGCAACGACAGGCCGAACAACGCCATCACTATGATGTACTTCACCGCCCACAGGCGCTCGTGCACCACGTCGGGGAATTCCCACTGCCTGAGCTTCAGCCACTTGACGCTGACCTGGTTGATCAACTCCTGCAACGCGCCATAGGGACACAACCAGCCGCAATACACGCCGCGCCCCCACAACAACAGGGTCATGGCGACAAACGACCACAACATGAAGATCATCGGATCGATGAGAAAAGACTCCCAGCTGAATCCGGAGATGATCGCGTGGCTGAAGGTGAGCACATTCACCACCGACAGCTGCGCCATGCCGTACCAACCGATAAAGAATATGGTGTAGAGCAGGAAACCATCGCGCACATAGATCAACAGGCTGGGATGACGCGCGAGCCAGTCCTGGAACACCAGGACAAGGCTGAGAAAAAACAGACCGGCCCCGAGCACGCCGATCTGGAACACACGTTTCCGCCAGACCTTGGTCCACAGCGGCTCGTCCTGCGGGGGGGCTAACCGTTTTGTGGTGGCCGGGGCCTGCAGGTCAGGCGCGAACTCGTCGCGCTGGGCGGCGGCGCGGGGTGACGCATTGCCCGCAGGGTTACGCGCGGACACACCGCCCGCCGCCAGGACCGGCCTGCGTGCGGCTTGCATATCGACGATGTGGATGCCGCGCGCCTCGGCCACCAGCCGGGCCGAGCGCATAATGGTGGCGTTCTCCACCATGACGGTAATGGTGGCACCGCTGATGGTATCGATGCTGACGCCGCCATCGAGCCCTTCGCCGCCGACGGCGACCTGGTCGAACAGATTCTTGCCGGGGTATTGCTGGACAAAACGCCTGAGCCGCTCTTCCGAGATACCCGCCAGCAGTATCGGCTCCTCGTGAAAGACGATGGCAACACCGGTGATGCGCCCGCTGGTATCGAAGCCCACTAGGTTATTGATGGGCCTGCCGGAATACGCGGGGATCTGCAGCACGTCGCCCGTCAGATAGACATAACCCAGGAGCTTGCTACGCCTACGCACCTCCGCCGCCAGCGGTGTGCCGGTGAGTTCACCGAAAGAATCCGCCTGGGGAAAGTAGCCTTGCACCTGGGGATACTGTTCGGCGATGCCACTGGCGTGCGCGGGCAGCGACAACCAGGCAAACACGAACAACAGACGCGCGAGGAATATCAAACCGGTCTCCGGTGCTTGCAAGATTTCCCGACTCCCGTGCGGACGATGGCAACAAAGGTTGGCCCGCAAACTGTGTTAAATTGGCCACTATAACTATCGGCGATTTCTGATAGCATCCGCGCCATGCACCAGCAGGGGCGAACGCCATCATGGCTAAGACTAGCCTAATAATAGTTCTTAGGGCGGGCACGCCACAATAATACAGCTGACATTATAGGGGAATCACAGTGGAAATCGTGTATTTTACGCTGGTGGCCGCGGGCCTGTACTTTTTCTCCGACTGGCTTTTAGATCGCATCGAAAAAGCCAGGGGCCAGCGGCTGGCGAACCGCAATATTATCTTTTTTGCGATTATTCTCCTGCTGGCGCTGCTGACCTTCAAACTGATCGACATCCTGCAACCGCCCGCCGCCGTTGCCCCCGCAGGACAGGTTGACGGCAACCGTCCGGCGCCGCCGGACACGCACTCAACACCAACGCGTAATTAGACGGTTACCCACGACGCGCGCCTGCCGGACGGCGGGCACGCGGGGCACTGTCGCGGCGCGACATAAGGTGCGGATGCTGGAACATTTCCAGGTGTAGACGGTGATGTGGGTTCGGGCGATGATGGCCGACATCGGGAATTCCTACGCCGGGCCTGGGTTAAGCCGGGAAATAGGAGAAAATATTTAACTGCGCCGTGAATCAACCACCCAAGGAAGCGCCGGAGATAAGATGAAAAAACTGTTCACCATTGGCTACGAGGGCGCCGCACTGGATGATTTCGTGCATACGCTCCAGTCCGCCAAGATCGACGTGTTGCTGGATGTGCGGGAGCTGCCGATCTCGCGGCGTAAGGGATTTTCCAAGACCGCCCTGGGCAACGCCTTGACGGTCGCCGGCATCGGTTATCGCCATGAGAAACAACTGGGTTCGCCCAGGACGATCCGGCACCGATTGCGGGAGGACGGAAACTACCCGCGCTTCTTCCGCGAGTTCGATCGACACCTGAACGAACAGGGTGCGCTGCTCACGTTGCTTGCGCACGAGCTCAAAGGAAACGTCGCATTGATGTGTTACGAGCGGGACCACGAAGTCTGCCATCGACGCTCGGTCGCCGATGCCCTGGCCGAGTTGCTCGGCAAGACGCCGATCCATTTGGGAGTGGATGACCATGAAAGTCTGGAAACCCAAGGGACAGACCACGATTTACGGTGGAACCAAGCTGAAACTGTGACGTGTACCCGATTTTCGGTTATTTTGCCCGATTATTTGCAGTTTCCCCGGTTCGGACTGTTCGATCCGCCTGTTGCCAATTCGGCGGTCCGTCGTCGATTTGCAATGTTATCGAAACATGATAACATTTAAAGATGATCGAGAGCTTTGGCAATCGGCTCGCCGAAGACTTGTTCTACGACAGAGCCTCGAAGGAGGTTCGCTGGTTTCCGCCCGAGTTGAAACGGGCCGCGCGGCGCAAACTGCTTTATCTGCATGATGCCGCCGAGCTGCTGGACTTGCGGGTTCCGCCCGGAAACCGGCTTGAATCCCTGAAGGGCCGGCTGGCCGGGTTCCATTCGATCCGAATCAACGATCAATGGCGCATCGTTTTCCGATGGAAGGGCAATAGCGCCATGGATGTACGGGTTGTCGATTATCATTGAATGCGCGCGCTCAGGAGCGTTGAAGCCATGAAACAGCC
>JAYSOL010000401.1:0-2813 GCA_043723045.1 Gammaproteobacteria bacterium
TGAAAAAGCCGGTGTCGAAGTTCGACCAGGAAAAAGCCTTCCAGATCCGCCTCACCTACACCTTCGGCGGCGCCTTCGCTCTCTTTGGACTATTCATCCTCGCCTGGAAACCCCAAACCGGCAATCTGGATTACTACCTTTCCACGGTGCCCGGCATGGCATTCATCCTGCTCATCGCCTGCGTAGTGCGATGGGGTCTCGACCCGATGTTCGCCAACTGGGGCAAGGCGGTGCAGGACGCCGGTACCCTCACCTGGGATTTCGCCAAGATCTTCAACCTGAACTATGTGGTGATGGGCATCGTCGCGGGCATCGTCATCGTCAACGTGTTCAAGATCCCCGCCTGGGCCGCTAACGGCGTGCGCACCGCGCGCTTCTTTCTGAAGACCGGCGTGATTCTGCTCGGCGCCCTGTACAGCGCGGCGGAACTGGCCCAGCTCGGGTTGCTGTCGGTGGTGATGATCGGCTTTTTCGTGTTGGGTTCGGTGTGGCTGGTCCTGCTCATGGGCCGCCGCATGCGCTGCCCCAACTCCATGACTGGCGTGCTTTCCGCCGGCCTGGGCGTGTGCGGGGTGTCGGCCACGGTGGCCGCGGCACCGGTGGTGCAGGCCAAGGCCGGTGAAATCGCCTACACCATCGGCACCATTCTGTTGTGGGGCGTCGGCTGCATGTTTCTGTTCCCCACCGTCGGGCATATTCTCGGCATGGGTCCGGTGCAGTTCGGCGCCTGGGCCGGCACCGGCATCCTCAACTCCGCGCAGGTGGCGGGCGCGGCGCTGGCCTTCGACCCGCACGGCATCGAAACCCTGAAGGTGGCGGAAATCTTCAACATCACGCGCGTGCTGTTCCTGCCCCTCATCGTGCTGTGGCTCGCCGCCTGGTTCGTGGAGCATGAGGAAGGGGCTGAAAAGATGGACGTGCGCCAGGTGCTGATTGCCAAGTTTCCGCTGTTCGTGCTGGGTTTCATCGCGATGTTCGCGCTGTCCTCCACCGGCATATTCGCGCCGGCGGGCCACTACCAGGGAAAATACTTCAGCAGCGCCGAGGTAAAGGAAGACAAGCTGCTCAAGCCGAAAGAAGTGCGCGCCCTGGAGGCGGAATTGCCCAAGATGCGCACCGCAAAGGAAACCCAGGCACTGCAAGACCTGATCGCCAATCGCAAGATGATGACCCGTGAGCAGGGCGAGACGCTCAAAACGGTGGCCAAGATCGAAGGTCTGGATGCGGTCGCCGCGGGCGCGATTGCGAATGCCAACAAGGCGGCCACGCACGACTCGAAGACCATCAAGGCTTTCCGCGACTGGCTGGCATGGCTGTTCGCCTTCGGCCTGATCGGGTTGGGCATGCAGATCACCACCGCCTCGATCAAACAGGCGGGCGGCAAGCCGTTGATTATCGGTTCGGTCGTCGGCACCCTCAAGGCGGTGGGCTCGCTCATCGTGGTGCTGATGTTTGTTCGTGAATTCATCTAAAGGAGGAATTATGTCTGAGCACAAATTCGACCGCGGTCACCAACTCTCTATCTTTGTGAAGGACCGCAATGAAGATCTGAGCGCACTGCTCTTTGCCTTCCTGATCGCCATGAGCGTATTGATATTCGTTGCCTGACCGGCGCAAAACCTGGCGGGGATATCGTTGCGGGATCCCCGCCGTGTTGTTTTAAGAAATCTCTGATTTATTGGTAGGGTGCGTCCCACGCACCATTTCGTCGATCGGTGCGCAGGGCGCACCCTACTTACGGATTAATCAGACCTTCTATAGGTTATGCTAACCGCAAAAAATATTCTTCTCGCCTACCACGGCACCGACGGGGCCAAGCTCGCCGCAGACCTCGCTTTTCGTGTTGCCTCCCCGGACGGCAGCCGCATCGTGCACCTGCTGGTGGTGCCCGGCCTGTGGGCCGGCATGCAGGGCGATGACTGGCTCAACAACGCCTCCACCCGCGATGAGTTCGGACGCTACGTCGAAGGCCTGCTGGAAAAGGATGCGGCCGAACAGATCTCCGTCATTGAGGCACGCTGCCAGCAGCAAGGGTTGAACTACACCTCGCTCCTGCGCGTGGGCGACCCGGCCGATTGCCTGCTGGCAGCCGTGCGCGAAGTGGCGGTCGATCTGGTGGTGCTCGGACCGCCGCGACCGAAAAAAATGTCCGGCCTGCGCTCGCGCATGGATCTGGAAAAGCTGGTGCGGGGCCTCGCCGTGCCCCTGCTGGTGGCGAACCGTGGATAAGGCACCCCGGGACTCGGCATGGATCACTATCGACACGCCGTTGACGGCGTCGCAGTTGTTCGAGTTCGTCAGCGACGCCGAACGGCTGTTCCGCCTCAATCCCTACCTTGAAATCCATGCATGGGAAACCGAACAGAAAGGCTTGGTGGAAGGCGGCGGCGTGCGGTTCAAATATCTCAACGAGATGAACGGGGTGGCGCGCGAGCTCACGCTCAGCGTGAGCGGGTTCAAACCCGGCGTGGGCTACACCCTGAATTACAGTGAAGGCTTGAAGCGTGCTACGGAGGTATGCGTAGAACCCGGAGACAACGGCGCCCGGTTGCTGCTCAAGGATTGGTACGATGCCGTTGCGGAAAATCCGGCGGCAACCCTGGAGGAACGGGAAACGCGCCTCAAGGAAGTGGACCGCAGCCTGACCCCCTGGGGCGTGGCGATCCGCAAGCACATTCTGGGTAGGGTGCGCTGGGGATGGCTGCCGCTCTATCGCGCGTTTCTGGAGCGCTTCTGGCTCGGCATGCCGCCGCGCAACCGGCGCGTTTCGCGCTTGATCATATGGGTCACGGCGCTGGAGTTCGTGGTCTTTC
>JAYSOL010000402.1:0-2788 GCA_043723045.1 Gammaproteobacteria bacterium
GTTCCATGCTGGTTAACGATCCCGCCATCGATTGTGTGGTCGCCGGACGTGATGCGACGCGCGGTCAGGCCTTTGCCGGTGACATCGGTGCCGGATTCCAGCGGCTGGATATCCAGCAGCCGGGCGCGCTGCTGACGGCGCTGCAGGGCGCCTTTGCCGTGGTGGATGCCAGCGGCCCCTTCCAGGGACGCAGTTATGCCGTGCCGGAGGCGTGCATAGCACTGGGCGCGCATTACGCGGACGTGGCCGACGCGCGCGGGTATGTCGCCGGCTTTTCCCTGCTGGACCCGGCGGCACGCGCCAAGGGCAGTCTGCTGGTGACCGGCGCCAGCGCGATTCCCGCAGCGGCGGGTGCGCTCATCGACAGCATGGCCGGTCGATTCGACCGCATCGATGAAATCCATACGGCGGTCTCCCTCGGTAACCGCGATGCGCGCGGTCCGGCGTCGCTGCGCGCGATACTCAGTTATGCCGGCCGACCCCTGTCCATGGTGGAGCGCGGCGGTTGGCGCGATGTCTACGGCTGGAGCCGTCCCCAGACCGTGCGTTTTCCCGCGCCCATCGGCAAGCGGCGGGTCTATCTTGCGGACGGGCCGGACCTGGATATCTTCCCCAAGCGTTACGGCGCGCACACGGTCACAGAGCGTGTCGGTATGCAGCTCAGGTTGTTCAACCACGGCTTGTATGTGCTGGCGCGGCTCAAGCGGCACAATCGCATCGCGGATCTGTCGCAGCATGCACGTACCCTGATGAAGGCCAGCAAAATGTTCAAAGCCCAAGGAGATGCCACTGGCGGCCTGCGTGTGGCGGTACGCGGTGAGCATCAAGGTCAAAGTGTTACGCACCACGCCTTTCTCGTGGTGCGCGGTACCCATGGCATCGCCATCCCCGCCAGTCCCGTGGTGGCGCTCATCCGCAAGTGGGTGAGCCAGGGCGTCCACGCCAAAGGCGCCGTCCCGTGTGTGGGCCTGGTGACGCTGGACGACCTGCGCCGCGAGCTCGTGGGCTACGATATCTCACTGGTCTACGCGTAAACATATTCTCCCCGCAGCGGCCGTGCCTGCGCCCGCTGGGTCAGGCCGGTGTTTATCCCGAGTGGCGGGCAGGCTACACTAGCGACCTTGCGGATGAGGAGTCAGTCATGGTCTACACGCTGCGCCGAACCCTGGTGTTGTCGTCGATATTCCTGCTCGCCACCCTGTTGCCGGCGTGCGGCAAGAAAGGACCGTTGTATATGCCGGACAATAAACCCAAGACGCCGGTGGAAACCCCCGCGACGCCAGCCACTCAACCACCTGCCGAACCAATACCCTAAGCAGGCCCACCATGCATACCTTTGAATACCGTAACGGCCAGCTGTACGCCGAAGATGTTGCGTTGGCCACCATCGCCGACCGCGTCGGCACGCCGTGTTATGTCTACTCGCGTGCCCACATCGAGGCGCAGTGGCGCGCCTTCGACGCCGGGTTTGGCCGGCGCGATCACCTGGTGTGTTATGCCGTCAAGGCCAACTCCAACCTGGCGGTGCTGAACGTGCTGGCGCGCCTCGGCTCCGGTTTCGACATTGTGTCGGAAGGCGAGCTGGAACGGGTGCTGGCGGCCGGCGGCGATCCGAACAAAATTGTTTTTTCCGGCGTCGGCAAAAAAGAGCATGAGATGCGGCGGGCGCTGGAGGCCGGCATCCATTGTTTCAATGTCGAATCCGAGGGCGAGCTGGAGCGCCTCAACCGCATGGCCGGCGAGGTCGGGCGGCACGCGCCCATCAGCCTGCGGGTCAATCCGGACGTGGATGCCAAGACCCATCCGTATATCTCCACGGGTCTTAAGGAAAACAAGTTCGGTATCCCCATGGAGCAGGCGCTGCGCGTCTATCGGCGGGCCGCCGACCTGCCGCACCTGCGTATCGTCGGCGTGGATTGCCACATCGGCTCGCAGCTGACGGAGCTGACGCCCTTCGCCGACGCGGTGGCACGGGTCCTGCGGCTGGTGGATGCGTTGCAGCAGGCGGGCTTAGCCTTGCACCATCTGGATCTGGGCGGTGGGCTGGGTATCCGCTATCGCGATGAAAACCCGCCTCCCCCCAAGGCCTACATCGAGGCGCTGCTAAAACACCTGCACGGTCTGGACGACAAGTACCGGCATCTGCAGATTCTGATCGAGCCGGGACGCGCCATCGTCGGCAACGCCGGTGTGTTGCTGACCAAGGTCGAGTATCTCAAACACAGCGACGCCAAGAACTTCGCCATTGTCGATGCCGGCATGAACGACCTCATGCGCCCGGCGTTGTACGACGCCTGGCAGGAGATCGTGCCGCTGCAAACCGGCAAGGCCCCGGCGCAGACCTACGACGTGGTCGGGCCGGTGTGCGAGAGCGGCGATTTTCTCGGACGCGACCGCACCCTGGCCATTAGTGCGGGCGACCTGCTCGCGGTGCGCTCCGCCGGGGCTTATGGCTCAAGCATGAGTTCCAACTACAACACCCGCCCGCGCGCCGCGGAAGTCATGGTGGATGGCGCGGCGTTTCACGTGGTGCGGCGGCGCGAGACCATCGAAGAGATGCTGATGCCGGAGTCTTTGCTGCCGTAGAGTGTCGCCAGTCCGCTGGACTGCGGACTTAACTGCTGCACAGCAATCAGTCACCCCGGTATGGTGTACTTCGTCACCCATGGCTGTGTAAACGGACTCCGTAAGTCGTAGGTTGGGTTCACCCTAAAGGGCACGCGAGCCCGAAGGGCGGTGCGTGTGTTGTTGGGGCTTCAGCCCCTTACAACCACGGCCTACCCCTTGC
>JAYSOL010000403.1:0-3155 GCA_043723045.1 Gammaproteobacteria bacterium
CTGATCGAGAACGGCTATCTGACCGAAGACCAGCTGCTCGACTTCTTGGCGCGACAGCTCAACATTCCCTGTATCGACCTCAAACGCTACCACGTGAAACCGGAGGTGGTGCGCCTCATTCCCGAAGCACACGCCCGCCGTTTCCGGGTGCTGGCGCTGGAGGATGCGCGTGATGCCCTGCTGATTGGCATGGCCGATCCGACCGACATCTTCGCCTACGACGAACTCACCAAGGCACTGCGCCGATCCATCAAACTGGCGGTGGTGCGCGAAGCCGACCTGCTCAAAACCATCGATCTCGTGTATCGGCGCACCGCCGAGATATCCGGTCTGGCGCTGGAACTGGAACAGGAACTGTCCGGCTATGACGTTGACCTCGGTGCCCTGGCGGCCACGGAAGGTCTGACTGACGCACCGGTCGTCAAGTTGCTGCAATCTGTTTTTGAGGATGCAGTACAGGTAAATGCCTCCGACATCCATATCGAACCGGATGAGCGCGAGTTGCGCATCCGCTTCCGTCTCGATGGCGTGCTGCGTGTGCAAACCGTCGCGGAGCGGCGTATCGGCGCGGCGCTGGTCTCGCGGCTGAAGCTCATGGCCGGCCTCGATATCTCCGAGAAACGCCTGCCGCAAGACGGTCGTTTCAGTGTGCGCATACGCGACAAGGGGGTCGATGTCCGTCTTTCCACCATGCCGGTGCAATACGGTGAGTCGGCGGTCATGCGCCTGCTCAACCAGGCCACTGGCGTACTTGATCTTGACCGGATTGGCATGTCGCCCACGATGCTGGATCGTTTCCGGCGCATGATCCACAGCCCGCATGGCGTGGTGCTGGTCACCGGTCCCACGGGAAGCGGCAAGACGACAACGTTGTACGGTGCGCTCAATGAACTGAACAAGCCTTCCCAGAAGGTGGTCACGGTTGAGGATCCGGTGGAGTACCGCCTGAATGGCATCAATCAGGTGCAGGTCAATCCGAAAATCGATCTGAGCTTCGCGCGCGTGCTGCGTTCGGTGTTGCGCCAGGACCCGGACATCATTCTGGTCGGCGAAATCCGTGATGCCGAAACCGCCGAGATTGCGCTGCGCGCCGCCATGACCGGCCATCTGGTGTTGTCCTCGCTCCACACGAATGACGCCATTTCCACCGCCGCGCGGCTGATGGACATGGGCGCCGAGCCTTACCTGATCGCCGCCAGTCTGCGCGGTGTGGTGGCCCAGCGGCTGGTGCGGCGGGTGTGTGAATCCTGTGCCGAACCGCATGAACCCGATGCCAACTCCCGGGCGCTGTTGCAGGCCGAACTCGGCAACGAGGCCAAGGGCCTGCGGTTCAAGCGCGGTCGCGGTTGCACCCACTGCAACAGTACCGGCTACCAGGGCCGGATCGGCGTGTATGAGTTGCTGGAGATGGATGAAGCACTCGTGGAGGCGTTGCACAGCGGGGATTCCATGCGCTTCGCCCAGGCCGCGCGCGCCCAGCCCGGATACCTGAGTCTGCGACGCGGCGCCATCGAACTGGCGGCGCGCGGTCTCACCACCATCGAACAGGTGCTGCGCGTGACCTTCGGACTCGAAGAGTGACCCATGCCATTCTTTGACTATACCGGCCGTAACCGCCGCGGCGAGGCGGTGAGCGGCCGAATCGATGCCGCCAGCACGGATGCCCTGGCCACCCAGTTGTTCAACAACGGCATCACCCCGATCGACATTGTCTCCGCCAGCGCGCAGACCGACGTGCTGCGCGGCCTGCGCAGCTGGCACACGCGCCTGTTCGAACAGAAAATCAGTCTTGTCGATCTGATCTTCTTCAGCCGTCAGATGTACACCCTGCTCAAGGCCGGTGTTCCGATCATGCAATCGCTGAGCGGCTTGCGCGACACCACTCAGAGTCCGGCAATGGTGCGCATTCTGGCAAGCCTGATCGAAAGCCTGGATGCCGGGCTTGATGTCACCAGCGCCCTGCGCCGCCACCCGGATGTGTTTTCGTCGCTGTTCGTGAGCATGGTGCAGGTTGGTGAGAACACCGGCGGCTTGCCGGAGGCATTCTTGCAGCTCTCGCAGTATCTGGAGCGCGAACGCGACACGCTCGATCGCGTGAAGGGAGCATTGCGCTATCCGATGATCGTGATCATCGCCATGATTATCGCCATGTTCATTCTCAATATCTGGGTCATCCCGGTGTTCGCCAAGGTGTATGCCGGGTTTCACGCCGAACTGCCGCTGCCGACCCGGCTGCTGATCAATGTTGCCGAATTCACCCGGGCCTACTGGTATCTGATTCTGTTGGCCATGGGCGCTGCGGTGTTCGCCTTCCAGGCCTGGGTGCGCACCGCCAACGGCCGTTACAAATGGGACCGCAGCAAGCTCCGGTTGCCGGTGGTGGGCAGCATCCTGTATCGCTCCAGTCTGGCGCGATTCACCAGCGCCCTGGCCATCACCGTGAAGGCCGGCGTGCCGCTGGTGCAATCCATGACCGTCATCAGCCGCGCCGTGGACAACGAATACATCGGCGAGCGTATCTTGCAGATGCGCGATGGCGTCGAGCGTGGCGAAACCATTGCCCGCACCGCCACGGCCACTGGTTTGTTCCCGGCCATGGTGTTGCAGATGATCCGGGTCGGGGAGGAAACCGGCGCCGTGGACCGCCTGATGGAAGAGGTTGCCGGTTACTACGAACGCGAGGTGGATTACGAGATCAAGAACCTCAGCCAGGCCATCGAACCGCTGTTGCTATTGGGTGTGGGCGGCATGGTCCTGATCATGGCGCTGGGCATCTTCCTGCCGATGTGGGATCTGGCCTCGGCGGTGAAAGGCCGCTGAAACTGCCGCGCTACGGCATTTCTTGACAGATTATTTCAGAAATACCCTTCAACCTATTGTTGGAACAGGATATATGTTAATCAGACTCGGCCGGTTAACCGCTGTTCCGGCAAGCGGAAAGAAACCAAATTGACCAGAAACAGCAAAGGCTTCTCTCTGTTAGAGCTGGTGGTGACGCTCACCATTATTGGCGTGCTGATTGCCATCGCCGTCGACAAGTTGCCGGCCTGGCAGGCCGAAGCCGAGCGGACTGCTATGGAAAGCGTCGCCGGCAGCTTGCGAAGCGCACTTGGCATAAAGGTTGCTAGCTATATTGCACGAAACGACATGGCTGG
>JAYSOL010000404.1:0-1571 GCA_043723045.1 Gammaproteobacteria bacterium
GGCGACATGCTGGCCATGGGCATCCTGGACCCGACCAAGGTCACGCGTACCGCGTTGCAGAACGCGTCGTCCGTTGCCGGTCTCATGATCACCACCGAGGCCATGGTGGCCGAGATGCCCGCCGATGAGAAGGGCGGCGGCCATGGTGGCGGTGGCATGGAAGGCATGGGCGGTATGGGTGGCATGGGTGGCATGATGTAAGCCATCCGGCTTGCCCGCAGTAACCGAAGGCCCCGCTGGCGACAGCGGGGCTTTTTTGTTTGTTGTTATACCCGGACCGCGCCTATCCTGGCTTGTGCTAATATTGGTTGACGTGGTTCTGTCCAAATAAAGCAGGAAAAACGGGTGTTGAACCACGACACGGGGGTCACCAATGTTTGTCCGCCAGTCCTGAATGTCGACGGCAGGATAGAATCGCCATGTCGCAGCCCGCCTCTCCCCGAGGTCAAGCCGTCAACCTGGCGTCGGACAAGCACGCCCTACGCAAACTCATCGCCGAGGCCAATCTCGCCCCTAGCCTTTATAATACGCAGCCGGCGCGCTGGCGTTTTTCCCCCGATGGGACAGTGCTGGTGTATGAGGACCTGAGCCGGCGGCTGCAGGTCGCCGATCCCACTGGCCGGCTTGCGCGCATGGCCGTGGGCGCCGCGTTCGAAGGCCTTAACATCGCCCTGTCGAAAACCGGCTTGAGTTTACATGTCCTGCATCTTGCGCCGCCGGGGAAGGAGCCGGACGGCGACAACCCGTCCTTGCGGCTGGTCGCCAGTGCATTGATTACCCAAGGCGCTGTGCGCGATGTCCTCGGCGCCTATGTCTATGAACGTCACACCTTTCGCGGCGAGTTCGAGCCGGTAAACCCGGAGGCGCGCGAAGCCTTGGCGGGCTTGATGTGCCACCTGGGCGACGTGGTCGCGATCGTCGAGAGTGCGGACATTGCAGATATCGCCCAGCGCTATCAGCACTGCCGCGCAGAGCTGAAGCTGCGCATGGGTTACCAGGCGGAATTTTATCGTTGGATGATCTGGACCCAACGCGAGGCGCAACGCCGGCACGACGGCCTGAATATCCGCGACATGGCGCCGGCGCGTCTGCCGCGTGTTACCAAGCCGGTGCTACTGCGTACCCTGGCGCGCATGACCCTGGAGTCCTTGGGTGTGGAGCCGGCGATGTACGACGAGACCCGCAGCATCGCCAGTGCCAGTGCTATCGGCGTGTTGACTGGAGCGCGTGACGAAGACGCCTTTTGTTCGGGCCAACGATTCTACCGGGTGTGGTTGGAAATGTGTCGCGCCGGTTATGCCTTGTGCCCCATGGTGGCCGCCACCGACACGGCCGGTGGTTTGTTGACCTTGCGCAATCGTTTCAAAATACCCATCGATCGTCAGATCACCAGCCTGTTCCGCGTCGGCAAGGTCGCCGCGGGAACGCTCTATCATCGGCAGCGTTTGCCGGTGCGGGAGCTGCTGGTCTAGCCGTGAATAGCTAATCCCTGTGTAGCCGCGGACTATCACGGACTATCCAGCGAGAACATAGATCAGGTGTAGATCGTAGGGTGGGCATTGCCCACCACA
>JAYSOL010000405.1:0-9812 GCA_043723045.1 Gammaproteobacteria bacterium
CCTGTGCCATATCTTATCCTCCGCTCAAACCCCTGTTTTCCGCTGGATGCCGATGATTTTATAAAATCGCAGCTTAAGGCTTTGTCGCTTTTCACACACGCATGCCGGTGACGTCGGTGAATTTGTCTCGAACCCGACATACTTTTTACGCTGACGCTAGGGGAGTCCGCATTATATGGCTGGCACAAGAACTGCAAGCGCCCGGATGAGGCCCAAGATATTTTTGAGATGAAAACATGATGCAAATACGGCGCATAGTATTCAGGCTGGCATGGCCCAGTGCTTTCATCTGGCTTGCGCTCTTCGGGTTTGCGGCCCGTGCCGACGTGGTGTCGGTTGCCGTGGCGGGCAATTTTCTTGCGCCTATCAAATTGTTGGCACAGGAGTTCGAGCGTAGCAGCGGGCATCAACTGCGTGTGAGCGCTGGTTCCACCGGCAAGCTTTATGCCCAGATCGTCAACGGCGCGCCGTTCGATGTATTCCTGGCGGCGAACGCGGCGGAACCGACGCGTCTGGAACAGGCGGGTGTGGCGGTGGCAGGCACGCGATTTACCTATGCCCGCGGACGTGTGGTGTTGTGGAGCGCCGATGCGCAACGCATCCGCGACAACGGCCCCGCACTGCTTGCATCCGGCGGCTTTCGCCGGATCGCCATCGCCAATCCACGTACCGCGCCCTATGGCGCCGCCGCCATGGCGGTGCTGGAGAACCTGGGCGTACGTGCGCGCATTGAGCCGCTGCTGGTGCAGGGCGAAGACATCGGTCAGGCGTTTCACTATACCGCCAGTGGCAACGCCGACGCCGGCTTTATCGCCTACGCACAGCTGCGTGATCCCGCCAACCGGATTGTCGGCAGTGCCTGGGTCGTCCCGGAGGATCTGTACCCGCCCATCCGCCAGCAGGCGGTGTTGCTCGCCCGCGCCCGGGATAAGCCCGCGGCCCGCGCGTTCCTGATATTTCTCCAGGGTCCGCAGGCGGCACGCGTGATCGAACAATACGGCTATGGTCTGAAGTCCGGTGCAGCACCGACCACTGGATCGCAACCGATGTCCAGGCTAGCGCGATGAGTCCGGCGCCCATGGACCTGCAGCCGGTGTGGATCAGCCTCAAGCTCGCCGGTCTGACGGTGTTGGTGTTGCTGCTGGTGGGCACGCCGATCGCCTGGTGGTTGGCGCATACCCGCAGCCGCTTCAAGACCGTGGCGGAAGCGGTGACCGCCTTGCCCTTGGTGCTGCCACCCACCGTGCTGGGGTTTTATCTATTAGTAAGTATGGGGCCACAGGGCATGCTGGGGTCATTCTGGGTGCGCCTGACCGGGCAGCCGCTGTCCTTCAGTTTTACCGGTGTGTTGTTGGCATCCTGTTTATACTCGCTGCCGTTCGTGGTGCAGCCGTTGCAGGCGGCATTCGAGTCCATGGACCGGCGCGCGCTCGAGGCGGCCTGGACCTTGGGGGCGTCACACACGCGTGCATTCCTGACCGTGGTGGTGCCGCAGATCCGCCGCGGCCTGCTGATCGCCGTGGTGCTCGGGTTTGCCCACACCCTGGGCGAGTTCGGCGTCGTGCTCATGGTGGGTGGAAATATCCCCGGCGAGACCCAGGTGGTTTCTATCGCCATCTATGAACAGGTGGAGGCACTCGATTACCGCATGGCGCAGACGCTGTCGCTCGGCCTGTTGGTGTTCTCGTTCCTCGTGCTGTTCGTGGTGTATAACGTGAATCGGCGCTGGCACGTGGGATTGCGTACATGAACAGCCTGTGCGCGCGCATCGGGCTGCGACGCCCCGAGTTCCAGCTCGAACTGCGACTCGAGCTGGCCGCCAATGGCGTGACCGTCCTGCTCGGTCCGTCCGGTAGCGGCAAGACCACCCTGCTGAGGGTGCTGGCGGGTCTGGAACGGCCGCAGCACGGTCGCATCGCCGCAAAGGACACTGTCTGGTTCGATGCGGAAAAGAGGATCAATCTGCCGGCGTCGCAACGGCGCGTGGGATTCGTATTTCAGGATTATGCGTTGTTCTCGCACATGACGGTAGCGGGCAATGTCGGCTATGGTGTGGCGCGCGCGCAGCGACCGCTGCGTGTGGCGCAGTGGCTCGCACGCCTGCATCTTACACCCTTCGCCGAGCGCTATCCGCATCAACTTTCGGGCGGCCAGCGCCAACGGGTCGCGCTGGCGCGTGCGCTCGCATCGCGACCCCAGGTGCTGCTGCTCGATGAACCATTCTCCGCCGTGGATAGCAGCTTACGTCGACAGTTACGCGATCAGTTGCTGCACGCTGTTTCCGGGCTCGATTACCCGGTGCTGCTCGTGACCCACGATCTGGAGGAGGCGCGTTATCTCGCCACCCATGTGGGTGTGATGGTGAATGGAGCCCTGCCGCGCATCGGTTCGGCGGCCGACGTGTTTGCCAATCCCGTCAGCCGCGAGGTTGCGCAAGTGCTGGGTTGGTGTAACTTCCTGCCGGTGCAGCGCCTCATCGGCCCGCGTGTCACCGGGTCTTGGGGAGAGGTGGTGCTGGAACAGGAGCCGTCTGTGGACACCGCCTGGTTGTCGATCCGACCGGAACACATCCGACTCGCCCTACCCGGGCAGCCCGGCTTGTCCGCGCGCATCTCGGGCATCATCGAACTGGGCGCAGTGCGCGCGCTCAATTGTCATCTGGGGGACGGAACACCCGTCACTCTGCACCGGCCCTGGGATGAACCGTTACCGGCGCCGGGCAGCCAGGTGCGCCTGCACCTGCCGCTGCAGCATCTGCGATCGCTGGTCGATTACGGGACAGCGGGACCGGCTGCGGCCATCGCAGCCCCGCAATACGGGAAACCCTCAAGTCCATTCGAAACGGCGGTGCGCGAAGCCTAAAGCTGTCCGCGCACGAAATCCTTGCCTTCCATCTGTGAAAAGCCGCCGCAGTTCTGATTGGGTTTTGCCAGGGTACGGGGTCCTGGAGTATAAGAGCGGCACCGCAGGGACGTGAGCGCCGGCATGCACGGATACCCGAACATGGCGGCGGTGTCGATGATGGAGGTCGATTTTTTACCAAACCCTAAACGACTTAGAAGAAAGGAAAAACCATGTTGCCACGTCTGCTAGCGGTAGTCCCGTTTATATTTTTCGTGGGCCTGGCCCACGCCGTCGAGCCCAGTCTGGATTATTTTAAGACGCTGAACAAGAACATGTCCCGCGACCAGGTACATAAAGACGTGGGCGAGCCCATGCGGGTCATGGGCAGCGGGCTGGTCATCGATGTCTATCGGTTGATGGACGGCAGCGATGTGTCCATCGTCTGGTCGAGCCCGCACGGCAGCATGCTGTATGCGAGCCATGGCGACACCACCTTAGTGAAGTAAATATTCTTCGGGCGTTGCCGCTGTGGCACCCACACATCGATGTCGGTGTGATCGAAACGCTGCTCGCTGCAACGCCTGCGGCAAACCGTCGCCATAGTGGTTTGGGGTCGCCGGTTCGCGTCAGGCCTGTAGGCGATGGCTGCTGGTGCAGCGCTCCACCAGGGTCTCCAGTCGTGCGCGATCGATCAGGTGGATGCGCCGGTTGCGCACGCGCAATATGCCCTGTTCCTGCAGGCGCGTAAACAGCCGGCTGACCGTCTCCACGGCCAGACCCAGGTGATCGGCGAGGTCCTGACGGGACATGCTCAGCTTCAGATCCTGCCCGTCGCCATTACCGGTCGACGTACGACGACTCAGGTTGAGCAGGCAGGAGGCCAGGCGCGCCTCCGCATTCTGACGTCCGAGCATCAGCAGCAGCTCCTCATCGCGTACGATCTCCCGGCTCAGCAACTGCAGCAGTCCGCGCTGAAGTTCACGCGTGCTCTGGGCAAGCTCCTCCAGCCAGAAATACGGAATGGCGCACAGTTCGGTAGTCTCCAGGGCGACCGCGTTGCTCGGATGCTGCATGGCGCTGATGGCATCGACGCCGATGACATCACTGGCCACATGGAAACCGATCACCTGGATGCGGCCATCGCTGGTGAGCCTGCTGGTTTTGACGCTGCCGCTCCGCACGATGTGCAAGGAGGTCAGGGGATCGCCCATGTGATAGAGGTATTCGCCTTTGCGCAGGACGCGTTGGTGACGGGTTATGCTGGCGATCGCGGGCGTTCCGCAACTCATGAGTTCAGGCGGAAAATAGGTGGCGGGTTGACCGCCGTCCCTGGGGGTTTCGTTCACTACGGTGGGTTGAAAATGTAGCGCTGACGTTTTTTTCATTTTGTATCCCCTCGGCATCGGTAGTCTGGCTTCCATTTGGTAATACGCTGTGTGCGAGTGGCTACGACGAGCTTCCGCTGGTCGTCTTAATCGCCGGCATCGGGTCACTGCTGAGCGTCGGTACCTGGCCAGGGTCGGTGTGGACGGCGTGATCGCTGCGCGTTTTCTTCTGCATGCTGTGCAATATGCGCAGGGTATGTCTCTCGATATCGGTGAACATGATGCCCAGGCCGGTGCCATCCTGGCGCACCACCTGCGCATGCACGCGTTGGATCTGGGTGACGAGGTCGTCCGGCATGAGAAAAACGAGATTGATCGACGTATTGACCGGAATCGATGCGTTGACGGTCTGGATATAGGCACCGCTCAGGCTGTAGTTGCGTAGTGTGCCGTGCACTAACCCCAGCGGCCGATAATCGAGAATGACGTCTATACCTGATGGTTTGCGGGATCCCCAGCGGTTTTCCATGTGTGGTGTTCTCCATTGGTTGTCATCGGTGGCGCTAGACTTCAGTCGGTTGCCCTAGGCAGGCTAACGGTACTAAACCAGAGGACGGATGTTGGCGGCCTGGCGGCCTCTTGGCCCCATTTGCACTTCAAACTGCACCTGCTGGCCTTCCTTCAGTGTGCGGAAGCCATCCATCTTTATCGCCGAGAAGTGAGCGAAGAGCTCTTCCTCTCCGTCTGCGGGTGAGATGAATCCGTAGCCCTTCGTCGTGTTGAACCACTTCACTGTACCGTTTGCCATGTGTTCCTCCTGGAAAAATCACTTAAGGCGTTGGCAGCTCCGCCGGCCCAACAACCGCGCCACCGGTCGATGCACACATCAACCGCTTTTCGCGCATGCTGTGGAATAGCGCCAGTACAACAAAAATGATCTACCGCAACTGTGCCGGACCATAGGCGTGAAATATATAAGGAAATGTACTTAGGCGGGCGAGGGTTTACCCTTAACAGGGGGGTTGAAAAACAGCCTGGGGTCGGCCCAAGGAGGGGCCTTCCCCCGGCGGGCAGCTTGTCAGCCCCGTGTCAGGGTTTGAGCGTTAACGCTATGTGCAGCAACTCCGCGAGGGACGTGGCGCCCATCTTTTCCATCATTCTGGCGCGATGCGCCTCCACGGTCTTGATGCTGAGATCGAGTTCGACCGCGATGACTTTGTTGGGTTGGCCGGCGACCACTCTCTCCATCACCTCACGTTCGCGCGCGCTGAGCGATGCCAGGCGCGATGCCACGGCGTTCTGCCGTGCCGACTCGGCCCATTGGCGGGCATTCTCCTGCACGCACTCACCCAGCCGATCCAGCAGCGCCTGATTGTCGAAGGGCTTGGTGAAAAAATCCACCGCACCGTAACGCATGGCGCGTACCGCCACCGGCACGGTGGCGTGGGCCGAGATAAAGATGATGGGAATAGGGATGGGGTGTTCCGCCAATTTCTTTTGCAGATCGAGACCGCCCATTTGGGGCATGCGCACGTCCAGCAGCAGGCAGCCGGGGCGGCCGCCGGCGTAGGCCGCGAGGAAGTCCGGTGCGGAGGCGTAGGTTTCGACCACCTGGCCGGTGGATTCGATCAGCCAACGCAGTGAACTCCGCACCGCCTCATCGTCATCCACCACGAATACCGTAGGATTATGTGTCATCGCCAGGATTCTTCAGCGGTAGCGTGAAATGGAATGTCGCCCCGGGTCCGGTATTGCGCGTCACCCAGAGGCGGCCGCCATGATCATCGATGATGGTGCGACTGATGGCCAGCCCCAGCCCCATGCCGTTGCCTTTGGTGGAAAAGAACGGTTCGAAAACCTTTTCCAGTGCGGCCTCGGGCAGGCCATGTCCGTTATCGCGGACGCTTATTTCGATCTCCTGCCCTGCGCCCAGCGTGCTGCGAATGTCGATGCGTCCGTGGGCGGCCGACTGGCCAATGGCATCGAGGGCGTTGCGCACCAGGTTGAGCACGACCTGCTGTATCTGGATATCATCCACCGCCACGGTTGGGAGTGCATTGAGGTCGAGTTTGAGGGTTGCCCCGTTCTTGTCGAGCTCGGCCTGGTCGAATTTAATGGTTTGGACGATCAGGGCGTTGATATCCGTGAGGTTGCGTTGCGGCGTACTTTTGCTCACGAAGTGCCGCAGGTGCTGGATGATGGTCGCGGCGCGTTCCGCCTGCAGTGCGATCTGTTCTATCGCGGCTTGCAGGTCCGACGGATCGAAGCTGCCCGACTCCAGACGACGCACGCAGCCCTGGGCGTAATTGGCGATGGCGGAGAGGGGCTGATTGATCTCGTGCGCCAGGCCCGAGGTCATTTCGCCGATGGTGCTTACGCGCATGCTGTGGGCAAGCGTCTCCTGATGTTTGCGCGCCAGGTCCTCCGCGGCGCGTTGCGCGGTGATATCGACGCCGGTGGCCATGATATATTCCAATTTGCCGGAACGGTTTTTCAGCACGGTATTGGACCAGCGGATCAGCCGGTGTTCACCGCTGCGTGTCAGCCAGAAGTTTTCGTGCTCGTTGGGGGAGTGGCCGGCCACCAGATCGGTGAAGACCGCCTTTACTGCGTCCACCTCGCCCGGGAGCAACAGGCGCTGCCACAGCGGTTGGCCCAGAACCTCGTCCTGGGTATACCCGGTGGTGAGTTCGCAGGCGCGATTGAAGCGCACGATGCAGCTGTTGGTGTCGAGCACCACCATGAGGGCCGCCGTGGTGTCGAGGATGGCGGAGATGAAGTTGCGTTCCTTCCACAACGCGCTGTCCGCCAGACGGCGCGCACTCACGTCGCGCAACAGCCAGCGCAGGCCCACCACTTGATCGTGGTGATCGAGCGCCGGGCTGACGTGCATCGCCACCGGCAGCGGCGGTCCGGTGTGTGGCTGCAGGGTGGTTTCCCATTCCTGGGTCGTGTCATCATGCAGCAATTGGTTGAGCCGGGAGCGGAAGCCGTGCCGGTCCTCCTCCGCTACGAATATCGCCACCGGCTTGCCGTGCAAATATTCGCACGGACGTTGCAACAGGGTGGCGGCGGCGAGATTGGCCTCCAGGATGAGGCCGGAACGGTCGGTGACGAGATAGCCGTCGGGGGCGTGTTCGAACATCTCCAGGTAACGCCCGCGCTCGTGCTGCAGGCTGTCCTGGGCCTGGACCAATTCATCGTTTTGGGTGCGCAGCTCCTCTTCGGCAACGTGCAGCTCCTCCAGGGTATGTTGCAGGGTCTCCGCCGACTGGATGGTGTCCGTTTGTGGGCAGGTGCGGTCGCCTGGCAGCCAGCGGCATTGGATGCTGTCGGGCGACGCGTCATTGCCGCGGGGCGTGGTGCCGCCGGGGGATGCCGACGACTGCGGTGCGCCTGGGCGGCGCGTGCGTTTAACGGTCATCGTTTTTCCTACTCTTCATGTATCAAGAGAACGGCGCCGATTACTTTATCGGTCGGATCCAGTAACGCTGTGACACGGATACGACGATGGAAAGTCCGACCGTGGCGCTTGATAGCGTCCACGGTCATGTAGATGGACCGGAATAGCCTCCAACAAACCCATCCTAGCGCTAGCCGCACGGGACGTCTAGCGCCGGTCTTTACCAGAGCGCTCCGCTCTTATGGTTACCCACACGTCATCCAGCGCGCCCGTTCCCGCTTTGACAAAGCGGCGGCAAGCCGCCGCACTCCATAAGTATCGGTGGTGCGGTTTTCCCAGGGATAGCCGGTGGCATGATAGGATGCACGCTCACGGGGAGCGCATGCGATATTCTTTTCTTGACAGTCTGGACTTTGATACCTGGGTCATCACCGCGGGTCAGCGCTTAAGCCGCGCCCTGGGGGATGAGGTCACGCGCCGCCAGCGGGCGCGCGGGTTGCAGGTGTGGGAGCGTGCGCACATCCTGCCCTGGGTGACCTGGTTGCAGACCTGCTGGGAGGCGTCTACGGACACCACGCCCGACGCGCAGCCTATGCTGCTGGCCAGCGCCCAGGAGCGCACGCTGTGGGAGCGGGTGATCGCCGAGTCGGACCAGGCCAACGCGCTGCTGCAGGTGGCGGCCACCGCGCGCATCGCGCAGGAGGCGTGGCGTCTGGTGCACGAACGCCGCCTATCCCTCGCGGCCATCGCCGATGCCGGCAGCAATGATGCGCGCGCCTTCGCCGCGTGGGCGCAGCGCTTCGCCGTCTGGTGTGATGGCAAGGGCTGGCTGGACGCGGCGCGCCTGCCCGACCGCTTGGCGTCGTCCATCGCTGCCGGCCATATCCCGCTGCCGCGGCGGCTGTGCCTCGCGGGATTCGATGAGCTGTCGCCGCAGCAAGCGGCGCTGTTACAGGCCGTGGCCGCCGCCGGTTGCGAGGTGCAGCAGATGTCGCCGCAGGCCTTCGATGCCACGCCCGCGCGCATCGAGTGTGTCTCCGGCGACCAGGAGTTGCAGCGGCTGGCGCGTTGGGCGCGCGCCACCCTGGAGGCCGACCCCGCCGCCCGCATCGGCATCGTGCTGCCGGATCTGGCCGCGCGCCGCGCCGCCCTGGTGCGCCGGCTGGACGAGGTGTTGGCACCCGAGTCCCTGCTGCCGCAGCACGGCAGTAGCCGTGCCTACAATCTTTCCCTCGGCCTACCCTTATCCGATTATCCGGTGGTACGCAGCGCGCTGCTGATCCTGGAGCTCGCCCAGGGGCGCATGCCCCTGGAGCGCCTCGGTGGTTTGTTGCGTTCACCGTTTCTCGCGGCAGCAGAGGCGGAGATGACGCGCCGCGGTCTGTTGGATGCGCGCATCCGGCGCATCGGCGAGACTACGCTGTCGGCGCGCGGCCTGATGAAAGCGGCGCAGGGCTGGGGTGATGCGCAGGCCGCCCACGCCTGCCCGCAACTCGCGGGCGCGTTGCAGCGCTGGTTGGAGCACGAGGGATTGTTGCGCGCGCAGCGCGCGCCGAGCGATTGGGCCGGTGTGTGTGCGCGTCTGCTGGCGGCCCTGGGCTGGCCCGGTGAGCGCACCCTCAGCAGCGAGGAGTATCAGGCGGTGGAGGCATGGCGCGACCTGCTGTCGCGCTTCTCCGGTCTCGACGCGGTCTGGCCCGCCGCCGCGTATACCGGTGCGGTCACGCGCCTGCGGCGCATGGCGGGGGAGACGTTGTTCCAGCCACAGACGCCGGAGGTACCGATCCAGGTATTGGGTGTGCTGGAGGCGGCGGGCATGCAGTTCGATCATCTGTGGGTCATGGGCCTGACCGACGAGGTGTGGCCGCCGCCGCCGCGCCCGAACCCGCTATTGCCCGCGGTCCTGCAGCGACGTCACGGCGTGCCCCACGCGTCCGCCGAGCGCGAGCTGGAATTTGCCCAACGGGTCACCGCGCGCTTGCTGACGAGCGCGCCGCACATAGTAGTAAGTCACGCGCGCCGCGACGGCGAGCGCGACCTGCGTGTCAGTCCGCTCATCGCCAGCCTTGCTGCGACCACCGCCGAGGCACTCGTGCCGCAGGCCTGGCAAGGTTATGCGCAACAAGTGCACGTCTCGGTGTCGGCGCTGGAGGAGATCGAGGATGTACAGGCGCCCCCGCTGCCCGACGGCACGCGGGTGCGCGGCGGCACCGGCGTGTTCAAGCAGCAGGCCGCGTGCC
>JAYSOL010000406.1:0-1568 GCA_043723045.1 Gammaproteobacteria bacterium
ATGCACCGTGCACGTCCGAGCTGTAGGGAATGCGGACCCCGCACCTCTCACGAGTCAGGCCAAGCCATCCTCAGCCTGACTAGGCCTCAGCATCAAAACTGCGCCGACTCCCGCTTCTTCTTGCTCGCCGCCTCCTGCCGCTGCCCGGCCTCGATCGCCTGCTCGAAACCCATCGTCATGTAGAGTACGGCCATCGTAAAGCTCAGGTGTGGTGCGTAGGCCTCGATCACCACATCGCCCAGTTTCAGCCGGGCAGACTTATCACCCACAAACGGGATTTCTTTGCGCACCAGCGGGTATTTGGCGGACAGGTAACCGAGTAGGTTCTCGAAGTCCTGATCCATAGGACCCTTGGGAAAGGTCATGCGCAATCCGACGAGCTTGTCCTGCTCATCAAAAACGAACAGCACCTCGCTCAGATCGGTGTTGACGTGCACGTGCGCCCAGGCCCACAGTTCCGCGGCCGGTGGAAACACGTCGGCGGCCAGATCGAAATACGCCAGCGGCTTACCTTGGATGTTTTTACCTTCGGCGAACTCGCTTTCCTTCAGCACCACCAGCGCGATCCAAGGGCGCAGGCGATGCGTGCCGCCATCGGCCGCCGCCGGCACGTAGCGCCATGGGAAGTCCTCGTCGTAGAATTCGATGTACGGCAGGTAGTTCGGTTCGAAGTTGGTGATCCAGTTGTGCGGGTCGACCTTGATCACCGCGCGTGCATCGATACCGACGATATCGCCGGGTCCATACAGGCTGACATCACGGTGTATGGATTGGCTGGCGGCGGCGCCATCAAGCGGCACACTGTTGAGGGTAAGGTTGATAGGCAGGGTTGCGCGCACCTTAACGCTCGCATTGCCATCGGCCTGGGTAATGCTGTTGGTCACGCCGGTGCGCAACCACGGCAGAAAGGTGTAGGTGGGGGTGGGGGTGGGTTCGCTTACGATAAATTTACCTCATGGGTCGGCAACACGTGGACCGAGGCAGCGAGCGATGGATCTGCCGCCACCCGGCTCTTCATGTAATTCACCGTCCTGGCCTCGCTGCCGAAGGTAGACTGCGTGTCCAGCGGTTTGTTGTCGTGCGCCGCCTCCACGGTATAGCCCTCGGCGCCGGCTACGATCTTGTCGGTATACGGCTGCAACTGGCGCTTGCTATGAAAGCAGGTTGCTCGCCGGTGGCGGCAGCGCCTTCCGGTGGCACGCGCTCCTCGGGGGAGAAGTAGCTGAACATGTGTCCTTGGGGATTCAGTTCACCGCGCATGTGGCAGCTCCGTTGATTGGACTACTGCATTTTATCGCCATGGGGAGGCGTAATGAAGAGGGTTTTTCAGCAACCTGCTAAGCCTCGTGCGGCTCTTCAGATAATAGAGTATCCAGGTTGGTTTCTCGAAGAAGTCGACGCGACGCATCTTCCTTGCCAGTGACGGATTGTGTTACGGACGCGAAGTTAGCACCTGAACAGCTTTGTGTGCTCGCCATGTTGACGAGCTTGTCGCGTGTCCACGCGGTGAATACGCCATCGGGATACTTTGTCTCGTCAAGTTCATTGTCTGTGCAGTGACGTATGCG
>JAYSOL010000407.1:0-4416 GCA_043723045.1 Gammaproteobacteria bacterium
GTATAGATGTCGAACGCCTCCCGGGCGCGGTCCCAGGCCTCCTGAAAACGCTCCAGATCGATCAGCGCCCGCCCGCCCGCCAGCAGCAGTGCGGCGCGCTGCACCGGGGCGTAGCCCGCTGGCAATTCGATCAGCTTCTCATCGATCTCGGCGAGCCGCTGCTCGCGCAGCACCAGGGACTCCTGTGTGTCTTCGGCGCTGTCCATGTCCAGCAGTGCGCCATCTTCTTTCAGGTATTTCATTGCTAGTTTTTTACTCTCCAATTTGTGGGCTACCGCCGGCGACACCACGTCGGGTCAGTCGCGCGTGCGTCCCACCGGGTCGATAGAACTGATGCCGACAAACGCCGCCTCGAGCCGGTCTTCCCAGTTGGTCGGTGTGTCGGGGTACGGCGGCTTCACGTCGATGCGAAAAAATATCTCACCGCCCTGGGCACGCTGCTGTACCACAGTAATCAGCTGCTCGAAGGTCTCGATATCGTGGTGCTGCATTAATATTTCACTCAAATGGAGCATGCCTGGGCCTTTAGCTGTCGATACGCAGATCAAATATTTCGTTCAGGTGGGTGTGGGCGATGCGGTCAAAATACCGGGCACGGTATATCAGCCTTCGCATGCCCTTGTCCACATCATCCCTGAATCCTGTGCGGTTATGCAGCACGTTATTGCACAACAGGCCCTGGCCCGCCGCCAGCCGATGGGTATAGCGGTAAGGCGAATCGGCGGCCAGCAGGTCCTGTAAAAATGCCACGGCCTGGCCCGTGGGCGCATCCTGCTTCCACTCGATGCTGCGGGTGCGTGCGGTATACCGCATATGCAGCGACCCTGTGGCCGGGTCGACGGAAAAAACCGGCCCGGATTGCGCCGCGCGTGTCGCGCTACCGGATTCCGTGTTGGCCGGTATGGTCATGACATCGGGTGCCAGCAAGGCACGCACGTAGTCCGGGTTGGCGTCGCGCAACAGGGTATAGACGATTTCGTGGTCCAGCAGTTCGTTGCTCCCGCCCTCGGCGGCGGGCGATACGCAGTGCAAGGCAAACGCGCGGATCGTGTGCGCCGGCGTGTTGTAGTACCCATCGCTGTGCCACAGCAGGCGCTGGTTGGAGTACGGGATATAACCGCGCGTGGATTTTCCCGGCACCACCTGCAGGGACGTTACGCCGTCTTCATCCGCCAACAGGTTGTTATCCAAATGCCGCAGCCCGAAACGCTCACCCAGGGCGCGAAACAAAACCTTGTCCAGGGACTTGCCACCCGTGCAGGAATAGATCACCATATTTGTTTTACGGATAATCCGCTGCAGTTCCCCGATTTCAGCAAGGGTGGGGGCGCTGGCATCGGCGACCTCGACCACCAATGCCTCCGCGGTGACAGGATATCCATCCAGCTTCCAATCACGCCAGCGACGATAAAGCACGTCGTCATTCAACAAGAACGGGCTGGGGGAAGCCGCGGCAGAAACGGGGCGTGTGTTCATCGAAGGCTGGAGTTCCATGGTTAACGGTCGCCGGTGGAGCGTCGGTCGGTGCCTATTCCGCCTTTGAAGACTAACGGGGCTCATTAATTATGGCTCTTTAGGGCGGGCACGCCACACTATTCGATTTTAGGGACTTTGGGGGACGGAGCAAAGCGATTCAAGTCCTCGGATCCCTGACAGCACACTCTCTGTACTTACCTGTGCTCACTTGAAGTAGTTTAATAGAAATACCGTGATTCTTATTGATTTTAAAGCAATCATTTTGAACCACACGGGATAAACTAAGTCATCCTGGCGGCGCGAACATATCTCTTATGGGGGGTATCGGGGATAAACCCTCCCCCTAATGAGCGGTTTTTTTTTACCGCCCAAGGCGACTAGACTCCCGCAGCTGAAGAAATTGCGGTACTGGCGTAGGATAGGCAAGTTTCCAGACGGGGCGACGACAAGTCCTTTCCACTGGAAGCCAGATGTCTCGCTTTATCCCAGCCTGAATTCATGCCTGTCCCGTTCTGCGCTATGGCGGGTACAGGTCGATTTAAATAGTACATAGTCCTTCTACAGATAGGAGGTTGTCCCGATGCCCCAGAACAAACCGAAGAATCCGGAAAAACATTCCACGTTTATCCCAAAAGATAAAAAATCCACCAAGCCGTTTCACAAAACCCCGATGCTGGACCAGCTGGAAAGCGGTCCGTGGCCGAGCTTCGTTACCGGCCTGAAGCGCCTCGCGCACAACAACAACATGATGGTTGACCTGATGGGTCAGCTCGAGCACTCGTACAAGACCCGCCTCGGCTACTGGAAGGGTGGTACGGTCAGTGTGTTCGGTTACGGCGGTGGCATCATCCCGCGCTTCTCCGAAGTCGCCAGCATGTTCCCCGAGTCCAAGGAATTCCACACCCTGCGCGTGCAGCCGGCGCCGGGCAACCACTACACCACCAAGATGCTGCGTCAGCTGTCCAAGTCCTGGGACAAGTATGGCTCCGGCCTGATTGCCTTCCACGGCCAGACCGGCAACATCATGTTCATCGGCACCACCAGCGAAAAGACCCAGCACTTCTTCGACGAAATCAATGAGTACGGCTGGGACCTCGGCGGCGCCGGCCCGTGCGTACGTACCGGCATGTCCTGCGTCGGTGCGGCACGTTGCGAAATGTCCAACGCCAACGAGCAGAAGATCCACCGTCTGCTGGTGAACAACTTCATGGACGACATGCACCGTCCGGCCCTGCCCTACAAGTTCAAGTTCAAGGTCTCGGGCTGCCCGAACGACTGCATGAACTCGATCCAGCGCGCCGACATGGCCATCATCGGCACCTGGCGCGACGACATGAAGGTCGACCAGAAGGAAGTGAAGGCGTTTGTTGCCAAGAAAGGCCGCAAATACGTCATCGACAACGTCATCAGCCGTTGCCCGACCAATGCCCTGTCGTTGAATGACGACGACAGCCTCACGGTCGACAACCGCAACTGCGTGCGCTGCATGCACTGCCTGAACGTCATGACCAAGGCCCTGTCCCCCGGCGACGACAAGGGCGTGACCATCCTCATGGGCGGCAAACGCACCCTGAAGATCGGCGATACCATGGGCACCGTGGTCGTCCCGTTCATGAAGCTCGAGACCGAAGAACAGTATGAGTCGCTGAAAGAGCTGGCGCAGACCACCATCGACTTCTGGGCGGAAAACGGCCTGGAACACGAGCGTTGCGGCGAAATGATCGAGCGCATCGGTCTGGTCAACTTCCTCGAAGGCATCGGCCTGGAAGTGGATCCGAACATGGTCAGCTATCCGCGCACCAGCTCGTATGTCCGTATGGACGAGTGGGACCAGGAAGCGGAGAAGTGGAATCAGCGTAAGGCTGCCAAGGCGGGTTAAGCCGGCAAGCATGGCAGGCGGCCCGGGAGATACCGGGTCGTCTGATACACGACACCCTACATAAACAGTTTTGGAGGTTTGCAATGGCCGACATGCGTCAACCCATCGAAAGTGGCTGCCCGGATCCGTTTCAGTATATGCATCCGCTGATGATCAAAAACTTCGGTCACTGGAAGTATCACGACCGTCCGCGCCCCGGTGTCCTGCATCACGTCGCCAAGAGCGGCGATGAAATCTGGACCGTACGCGTCGGCACCCAGCGCCAGCTCGGCCCTTACGAAATCAACCTGCTGTGCGACATCATCGACACCCTCGGCGAAGGCTATGTGCGCTTCACCATCCGCAGCAACATGGAAATCATGGTCTCAAGCTGGGACAAGGTCGAGCCGCTGATCCAGGCCTTCACCGACGCCGGTTACCCGGTCGGCGGCACGGGCAACTCGGTCACCATGATCTCCCACACCCAGGGCTGGCTGCATTGCGACATCCCCGGCACCGACGCCTCCGGTGTGGTCAAGGCGCTGATGGACGAACTATACGAAGAGTTCACCAACGAAGAAATGCCCAACCGCGTGCATATCACCACCTCCTGCTGCCAGATCAACTGCGGCGGCCAGGGTGACATCGCCATCAACATCCAGCACACCAAGCCGCCCAAGATCAACCCCGACCTCGTAGCCAACGTGTGCGAGCGTCCGTCGGTGGTCGCGCGCTGCCCGGTGGCGGCGATACGTCCGGCCATGGTGAACGGCAAGCCGTCGCTGGAAGTGGATGAGAAGAAGTGCATCTGCTGCGGCGCCTGTTTCCCGCCCTGCCCGCCCATGCAGATCAACGACGCCGAGCACTCCAAGCTCGCGATCTGGGTCGGTGGCAAGAACTCCAACGCCCGCAGCAAGCCGATGTTCCACAAGCTGGTCGCCGCCGGTGTACCGAACAATCCGCCGCGCTGGCCGGAAGTGAAAACCATCGTCAAGAAAATCCTGCGCGTCTACAAGCAGGATGCGAAAGACTGGGAGCGCGTGGGTGACTGGGTGGAACGCATCGGCTGGCCGCGCTTTTTC
>JAYSOL010000408.1:0-4770 GCA_043723045.1 Gammaproteobacteria bacterium
CTGGCCGACCACGTGATCGCCGAACACTATCCGGCGCTGGCCGGCAGCGACGATCGCTACGCCGAACTGCTCCGCCAGACGACGCTGCGCACAGCGCGACTCATCGCCCAATGGCAGGCGGTGGGGTTCGCCCATGGCGTCATGAATACCGACAATATGTCGATACTCGGCCTCACCCTGGATTACGGACCCTTCGGCTTCCTGGATCGGTATGATCCGGGCTATGTCTGCAACCACTCGGACCATCAGGGACGTTATGCCTTCGATCAGCAGCCAGCGATCGGCCTGTTCAATCTAAGCTGTCTCGCCCAGGCGCTGTTGCCGCTGCTGCCCGGCGCCCCGGACGCGGCGGCGCAGACGGCGCGCGCCCTGCTCGATCTGTACCAGCCGGCACTGGCGGCGCACTATACCGACTTGATGCGCGCCAAACTCGGACTGCTGGAGGCACACGCCGAGGACCAGAAACTCTGCAGTGACTTGCTGGAGATACTGGCCACTAACCACGTGGACTACACCCGCTTCTTTCGCGCCCTGGCACGGTTTCGCCGGGACGCCAGCGACAACCCTCTTCTGCGCGACCAGTTTCCCGACCGCACGGCCTTCGATGTCTGGGCCGAACGCTACCGGCGGCGTCTGGCCGGCGAGCACAGCCGTGACGAGCAACGGCATTTGCGCATGGACAGTGTCAATCCCAAATACATCCTGCGGAACTACCTGGCGGAAACGGCCATACGCCGCGCGCAGGATCACGGCGACTATGCCGAGACCGAACGCCTGCTCACGCTGCTGCGCCGACCCTACGACGAGCAGCCGGAACACGAACACTACGCGGCCGAGCCGCCGGATTGGGCGAGCCGCATCGCGGTCAGCTGCTCCTCCTGACAAAGTGCTGTGTCCATGCACGGTTTATAATCCGCCACGTTCGGCCTGACACACCTGAATATTATTGTTGACCTTTGCCGGAGACACGCCAAAGAACATGCTGACACTACATCGTTTGGGGATGGCGTTCATACGCGCGATCTGGGGAGTGGAACTCTCCACCTTGCCAACCTGGCGGGCGAAGCTCATCCGCATGCTGCGCGGTATCTACACCCTGGCACGCGACCTGGCCGAAGGCCAGCTCACCCTGCATGCCACCAGCCTGGTCTACACCACCCTGCTGTCCCTGGTACCGCTGCTGGCAGTGAGCTTTTCGGTGCTCAAGGCGTTTGGCGTGCACAACAAAATACAACCGGTGCTGCTGCGGCTGCTGGAACCGCTGGGCATGAAAGGCGTGGAGATCACGGTCCAGATCCTGGTGTTTGTGGAGAACATCAAGGTCGGTGTGCTCGGCGCCCTGGGTCTCACATTGTTGCTCTACACCGTGGTCTCTCTGCTGCAGAAAATCGAACTGGCGTTTAACTATACCTGGCACGTCGAACGACCCCGCCCGCTGATGCAACGCATCACCCAGTACCTCAGCGTGCTGACGGTGGGTCCGGTGCTGGTGTTTTCCGCCCTCGGCATCACAGCTACCTTGATGAGCAGCGCCTTCACCCAGGCTATCATCGCCGCGACGCCCTTCGGTCACACCATCTCCGCCTTGACCCGCCTGGCACCCTATCTGCTGATCATCGTGGCGTTTACCTTCGTTTATATCCTCATGCCGAACACCAAGGTGCATTTCCGCTCCGCCCTGTTCGGCGGTATCACCGCCGGCGTTTTGTGGCAGCTGAGCGGCTGGGGGTTCGCGACGTTCGTGGTCGCCTCCGCACGTTATACCGCGATCTATTCCGGTTTTGCCATCCTCATCATGTTCATGTTCTGGATGTATCTCAGCTGGCTGATCCTGCTGGTGGGGGCCAGCATCGCCTACTACCACCAGCATCCGGAACAACTGAGCGTACGGCGGCGCGATCTGCGCCTCAGCAACCGGGTGAAGGAACGCCTGGCACTGCTGATCGTGGCCCTGACCGGACAACGCTTTTACCGCAACCAACAGGCCTGGACGACGGAACAATACGCCCGGCACCTGCAGGTGCCCATCGACGTGGTGGCGCGTATCGTCGACGCCCTGAAATTATATGGCCTGCTGGCGCACACCGCGGACGACCCGCCGCGCATCCTGCCGGCGCGGCCGCTGGAAACCACCCCGGTGCTAGACCTGCTGGGCGTGATCCGCATGGCGGAAGAACATCACCACCTGGGTGCCGCGCAGTTGCCGGGACACACCCAGGTCGATCGGCTGGTGGCCCGGATGGATGAAGCGGTGCTGGCCAGCTTGTACGGGCTCACTCTGAAAGATCTATTATTAGCGGAAGACACCGCCCAACTGGATACGCCGGTAGTCAGGGCGGGTATCCGCCGTTAGTAGTGTGGGTGAGCCGCCATGCAGCCGGGGAACCCCACGTGATCGATGCACGGGAACTATGGCACAATAGGCGAGGTCCGCGCTACGTGATGCACAACTGGAGTCAGCATGTCTATTGAAGAATTTTCCAAAGAAGAGCGGATACTCCGCATGATGAAGCGGGTGCTGACGGATATTGCCAAAGACACCGTCACCCCCGCCGGCCACAAGCACCCGCTCTCCGAAAACACCATCCAGAGTATCCGCGACTGCCTGGCGCTGATCACGGCGCGTGAGGCGGAACTCTCCGCGGAAGCCGGCCGGCCCAGCCGGGCGCGCCCGCGCTACGTCGACGAACCCTCATCGTCGGTCGTAGTACAGTTTCACAAGAACGACGGCAAGAAGAAAGACGACGAATAGGCTGGCCCGGTGCCAGCGCCTGCATCAACCGCCTACATCAATCGATAGGGTTGCTCATCCTGCAAATCGAGGATGCTGGCGATCAGCCCTAAGACATCGGTACTGAACTCCTCGACACCCGCCCAGCGATGGGAGTTGCCGATCACCTGGGTGCCGTCGTGCATGATCACGCGCATATCATAGACGGCATCTGCCGGGCGCTGTCCGGCGGGACGCTCAGCGGCCAGATACAGACCCGGTTCCGGATCGCCCTCGCGCACCACCGCCGCGACATAACGGTAGTCTTTGCCATCGCTGCTCTGTATCTCACCCAATACCACCACGGTATAAGCGCCCAGCTGATAGCGTCGCTGAGGAATGGCGGTGTCGATTTTAGGTTTGTCTTGCATGGCCTCGGCCTGTCCTGGTCAGCGGGAGAGCGCGGGATATTCGCCCATTTTTACCTCCGGTGCAATGCGCAGCTTGTCTTTACGCACAGGCACTCCGTCGCTGTAGGGTGGGCACCGCCCACCAGCAGTGCCCATCGACGCCCCGTGTGGTGGGCAATGCCCACCCTACAAAACTCGCGTTCTATTTGTAAGTCGCCGCCTACTGTGGAGTCTCGTAGGTCGGGTTCCCCCATGGCCCATAAATGAGGGCCACATTGCGGGGACAAGAGCGTAGCGTAACCCGACATCTTTTCACTGACAGGGCGGAGCAGCAAAGGTGCTTCCGCAGCAAAGGCGGGGTTTTGTTGGGTTATGCCCTTCGGGCTCTCGGCCATTTAGGGTAAACCCAACCTACGACAGGAGGCCTCCCTGGCTCTCGCCCCTTCCCCCTGACGTGGGAGAGAGGGGGTCGGGACGATCAAAGGCAAGATGTGTAGATACCTATGCCCCGGAGGTGAAGGACGACCGCGGACTCGCGAGAAGCACGGCGGTCTGCGCCACTTCCTCGGGCGTGGCCACGCGGCCCGTTGAAAGATGTTCACGGGGCTGTCCACCCGCGGCCTGATTGCCCACGTCGAGGAGCACTGCGTCCCCGCTGACCATGGGCCTGGTTCCTATTGGTTGGTGTTGGGACCTGTCGTGCTGGGTAACTTAAAATCTTCTTGCACCTTGGTCGTCAATACGATGTGCAGAAATTCCCATGCCATAGACTTCTCCCTAAATTTGGGTCTTCGTGAATTCCTGCAGGTGATTCTTGACCATTTTGAATGGATCGGCAACCTCGCATCAGCGTCTTGCAGCCCCGCGTCATTCACCCGCCTCGGGCGTGGCCATGCGCCCCATGGGGTTGCGTGCCAGCCACGCACGGTACATGTCCGGCATGTGCTGTTCAACCTTGTGCCAAACCCCGTCCTTCGGCAGGTATCGGCGGGACGGTGTTCGACCTGTGGGCAGCGCTTGCCATCCGGCAAAAAATCACTCAGGCTAGAGTCCATTGATACACCAACCAACTTTGCACACCACCCCAGAGGGGCAGCATGAACGACGCGATGACCCCGAAAAACGAACTCGAACAGCGCATTCTCGCCGTGCTGAACGAACAGCTCGGCACCGGTGATTTTATGCAGGCCCTGCACACCTCCCAGGTGTTCATGCCGGTGGCCGACGATACCCAGATCAAGAATTTTCAGCGCTCGACCAAAATCGAGCCGCTGCTGCTGGAGGTCGAGGATGGCGGCAAAGTGCTGGTTCTGTTCTCCAGCCCGGACCGGGGCAAGGCCTTCCTCGCGGACTTCCCCGACTATAAGGGCGGGCTACTGGTGGAATTCGAATGGGTACTGCGGAATATCGAGGGTGAATACGGCATCGCCATCAACCCGGGCTGGGATTTGGGTATCGACCTGGAACCGCAGATGGTCCAACGCCTGAACTAAACCCGTCCCGGCGCCGCGACGCCCCGCCGGGCGGTAGCATCCCGCCCGCTGAGCGTGGGACCAGACGTATCGAAATACACATTATATATATGGTATCGTGCCGCTACCGGCAAGGCGCAGCGCTATGACAGGCATGGACAAAAACGACACCGAGACG
>JAYSOL010000409.1:0-2583 GCA_043723045.1 Gammaproteobacteria bacterium
GCCAGTTGTTCCCGCGGCTCCGGCGGGAGACTGTGGGTCTGGCGGTCGGCGGTCATCTGCAGGTGGTTCTCGGTGCGTCGTAGAAAGACATAGGCCGCCTGCAGGTCCGCCACCGCCTGGGGGGTGAGATCACCGCCGGCCTCCAACGCCGCCAGCACCGCTTGTATCGGTCGCACCTGCAACGCCGGTTCGCGCCCGCCGCGTATCAGCTGGAACGCCTGGCCGATGAACTCGATTTCGCGGATGCCGCCGGGCCCGAGCTTGATGTTGTGTTCCATGCCCTTGCGATGCAGCTCGCGCTCGATCGAGACCTTAAGGCCGCGTATCGCCTCCACCACGCTGTAGTCGAGGTAACGACGGTAAACAAACGGCTTGAGCCGCGCGAGCAAGTCCGCACCACTCGCGGCATCCCCCGCCACGGCGCGCGCCTTGATGAAGGCGTAACGCTCCCACTCGCGCCCATGCACCTGGTAATACTGTTCCATGGCATCGAAGGACAAGGCCAGCGGACCGCTGTCGCCGTTCGGTCGCAGACGCATGTCCACGCGAAACACAAAACCGTCACCCGTGGCGTCGTTCAGGACACTGATGAGGCTGCGGCCCAGGTGGATAAAGAATTCATGATTACTGAGTTCACGCCGCCCGCCTTTGACGTCGCCCTCCTCGCTGTAGGCGAAGATGAGATCGATGTCGGAGGAAAAATTAAGTTCACCGCCACCGAGCTTGCCCATGCCCAGCACCACCAGGTGCGCCGGTTTTCCTGTCGGCGAGCGCGGCGTGCCGTCACGCTCCACCGCCCATTGCATGAGACACCCGAGGGCGCCGTCGATGCAGCCATCCGCCAGGGCACTGAGCGTGGCCAGCACCTCGGCGAGATCCGCCCAGCCGGCAAGGTCGCGCCAGGCGATGCGCAGCATCTCGCATCGGCGCAAACCACGCAACGCTGTTTTGAGGGTCGCTTCATCGGTGGACTGTGTGGCGATCTTAAGTACGCGTGTCTTCAACTCCTCCGGCCCGTAGGCACGCAGGAGATCGCCGGAGTCCACCAGCTCCGCCAGCAGTGCTGGGTGCCGGAGACAGGTGCGTGCGACGAATTCGCTGGCGGCGAACACCGGTGGCAGGGTGGCCATCAGGCTTGCCGTGTGTTGCGGATCAGTGGGCGATACGAAAGACGAATGATACTCGTCCCAATAAGCCTGTACCGGGACACGCAATGGCGCGGGCAGCGTGGCCAGGGCGCGCTCAAACAGTGTTTGCACCGACTCGGGCATCGTAGTATCCGGACTAGGCAGGCGGAAGGTGGTGACTCAACAATTCCTTTATACTATAACACCCCTCCCCCGCAGGATCAGCGCAAGGATTCCTTATACTATGGATAACGTCGTTCCCAAGCCCATCGAAGACTACGCCGCCGCCCACTCCCAAACACCCTCGCCGCTGCTGGACGAACTCGAGACCTATACCAACGCCCACTGCGCCTGGCCACAGATGCTGGTGGGCCGTTTGGAAGGCGGCCTGCTGAAGATGCTGGTGCGCCTCACCGGGGCACGCCGCATTCTGGAGATCGGCCTGTACACCGGCTACTCGGCCCTCACCATGGCCGAGGCCTTGCCGGAGGAAGGATCGATCGTTTCCTGCGAGATCAACGGGGAAACCGCCGCCATCGCCCAGTCGTTCTTCGACCGCAGCCCCCATGGCCGCAAGATCTCCATACACCTCGGCCCGGCCCTGGACACCCTGGCGATCCTACCCAAGGATTCGTTATTCGATCTAGTGTTCGTGGATGCGGACAAGGAAAACTACGTGAACTACTACGAAGCGGCACTGCCGTTGTTGCGCCCCGGCGGCTTACTCATCGCGGATAACGTCTTGTGGTCCGGCGCGGTGCTTAGCCCAAAACGCGACAGCGACCGTGCGCTGGCGGAGTTTAACCACAAAGTTCACCACGACCCGCGGGTCGAACATGCCATGCTGACGGTGCGCGATGGGGTGATGCTGGTCTATAAACGGGGCTGATGCCGGATCATCGCTCGGTCATCCGCAGCGCGTTATGTTTTTATTAAATCCGCCAGTCTTTCAGCCCAACCTTGCGGCCTTTGTCCTGAAGATATTGCGCGACATCCTGCACCCGTGTGGGTTGCAAGACGCCGATCAGGGAAGGCGTGAATGTACTGCTCCACATGGCTTACGTGCCAGCGCACCACATTAGGCTTGACGCCATAAGTCCTTAACTTTGCGATGTAATTTTCCCAGAACCGGGAAATGAAACGATCATCCATGGGCTATCACTTAGCGTAAGTGATGATTACAAAAATCCTCATCGATTTCAAAAATATGTGGTAGTTTTCCTAAACATTCAAACCGATATAGACTGCATGCAGTATAAGAAGCTAAAGAACGCGTGCAGTCTAATACACTGTTATGCGGAGCAAAAAACAAAACGGTTCAGCCTCGCTGTGCCAGGAGCTAAAGAGTTTGCAAACCCTGAACAGCGAGTCCATTGTAAGCCACACCCAGGTCAGGTTCGAGGGAGTCGGGTACACCGCACCCGACGGTAGCGTGGTAAAAGAAGAAACAGAAGGT
>JAYSOL010000410.1:0-2544 GCA_043723045.1 Gammaproteobacteria bacterium
CCGTCGTCCGGGCTGCCCTCGAAATGGTTGATGGGCGTGAAGCCGGTGGATTTGTCCACCTTGTCGCCGCGCAGGGTGTACTTAACGTTGCCGTTGAACCAGACATACTCCGGTATCACGTCTTCACGCAGAACGAAGTCGCCCTTTTTCGAGTCGTAGATGACACGGCCTTTCGCGTCCTTCGTCTGGAAGGGCTTGCCTTCCGGCGACATCTTGCCCGAGGTCGACCAATCCCACGACATCTTGGTGGGGACGCCGCCGCGGGCGAAGGTCGGTATGTGACAGGTCTGGCAGGCAACGATTCTGGCATGCTCGTTCAGCTTGGCGCCGTGATTGCTGAGCTGCGCGATTTTTACCGGGTGCGGCGTGTTGCCGTGGCAGGCCTGACAGGTGGTGGGGTTGCGGGTGTCGGCCTTGCCGCGGATGCGCGCTCCGCCCGTGTCCTTCGCGGTGGGCGCGTAGCGGCTGCCGGGAACCTGGTGGCCGGTGGTCATGTGGCAGGTGGCGCAGGCGAAGTCGTTGCCGGTGGCATCCATGTGCACGTCGACCTTTTTGTCGGCGGAGGCGAGCGAACTGTCCATGTCGCCGTGTTTGACGCCGTCGCCGGCGCCACCGTAGAAATGGCAGCTACCGCAGGTGTCGCGGCTGGTCTTGCCCACCCCCTGGGCCACCTTTTTCAGATCGACGGGTTTGACGAACTTGCCGGAACCGGGCGGAAACTCCATCGGCTTGTAGACCGGGTGACCGGCCAGGCCGGGCGGTTTCCTGTAGCTGCCGGTGGTGTCATGGCACACCAGGCAATCGACATTTTCCTGCGAGGTGAAGTCGAAGTTCTGGTCCTTCATACCGTAGCCCACATGGCAGGCGGCGCAGTAGGCCTCGTTGGACGGCACCGAGGTGCAGAAATTGTTGATGATCGTGCGTTTGCCGAGCAGCTGGTCGTTCACCGGGTTGCGGAACTCCCAGGTCCAGTGGGTGGTCTTGTGAATTTGCTTGGCCGCCTCGGTATGGCAAGTCAAACAGGCCTTGGTGACGTCCGGGCCGGACTTGAAATCCTGCTGCAATTCCTTGAACTTGCCATGGTCCGCAGTGCTTTGGCTGGTTGCGGCGGCGGTGCCGCTGAGGGCGAGGACCCCAAAAGAAACGAGCCAGCCGGCAAGCAGTATTGCGGTGTCCCAGTGGGTGTGTTGCTTTTTCATGAAGTGCCCCCTGTGTTTGCCGTTACGACACATATTACTGCCTAAACTTTAAAAACGGGTGCATTTACATCCGTCGTATTTAAGTAATTTATTAAATACTAAATATATGTATTCTCTGCATTGATCAGCATCAAAAAAATACGATAGTCATGCCTGCTTCTTTAACTAATCTCAGAAAAATACAGGAAGCTGCCCATTGCCATTGTTGCGTAATCTACGGGTATCTATCGGGGCATCCATTGATCTCCGTCAAATGCTGGGGCCGTAGGGATGGATAGCATCGTGTCGTCGATGCGCGAGTGACAACAAGAGGGATGGTGGATGTCTAATGAACCCGTGGAGATCGACGTTTAAACCCGGTCTCCCCGCCGTGTCAGGGCCGAGCTCAGCCCGGTCGCGGTGCGCGACGTCGTCCGCGAGAACCCGCTGACGCCGCAGAGGATCCATGCAGGGTTCTTTTAGGAGAGCAGAGTCCATGGTCGATACCGTCATCGTCGGCGCCGGCATCTCCGGTCTGAGCTGTGCCTGGTTTCTGCGCGAGCGCGGCCACCGGGTGCAGGTGCTCGAGGCCGGCGCCCGGCCCGGCGGCACGATACAGAGCGCGCACCAGAACGGTTACCTCATCGAGGCCGGCCCCAACTCGACACTGATGCGCAATGGCGCGCTCGGCGAACTCACCCGCGCCCTCGGACTCGAGGCTGAACTGCTTGAGGCCAATAAGCTGGCCAAGCGTCGTTACGTGGTGAAGGACGACAGGCTCGTGGCCCTGCCCGGCAGCCCGCCGGCGTTTTTCGTCTCGCCGCTATTCAGCACCGGCGCCAAGCTGCGCCTGCTGCTCGAGCCGTTTCACCGGCGCGCGCGGGCGGAGGAATCGATCGCCCAGTTCGTACGTCGCCGGCTCGGGCCGGAATTCCTCGACTGGGCGATCGACCCGTTCGTGTCCGGTGTGTACGCCGGTGATCCGGCACGGCTATCGGTGCGCGCGGCGGTGGCTCGGATCTACGCACTCGAGGCGGAACACGGTTCGCTGATCCTGGGCGCGCTCGCGCACTGGCGCCAGGCGCGGGCCGTCGGGCCCATGCCGGTCGGCCGGCTGATTTCCTTCCGCGACGGCATGCAGACCCTGACGCAGACGCTGGCCGGCGCGCTCGGCGATGCCGTGCGGTGCGGCGCCGAGGTCAGCGCGATCCGGCGCGATGACCGTGGCTGGCTGGTGGAGACGCCGGCCGGCGCGCAGCGCGCCGCGCGCCTCGTGCTGAGTGTGCCGGCGTATCGCGCGGCGACACTGCTCGAACCGCTCGACGCTGAGCTGGCCGCGGAACTGGCCGCGATCCGCTATCCGCCG
>JAYSOL010000411.1:0-3967 GCA_043723045.1 Gammaproteobacteria bacterium
ACCTTCTGCTTCAGTTCTTCCCGCTCCTTCGCACCACAACCGGCGAGTCCCGTGGCCAGCACAACAGCAATCAGCGTCACAGCAATCCGACGACCCATATTGCCTCCTCTAGTTTATACATTATATGTGGACCGGAATGATTCCGGTGGAAATCATACCGCGAGCGGGTATGATTTCATAATGAATAATCTGCAGAACAGCGCACAGACCATGAGCGCCGCCAATATTGACGTCACCTTACGTAATTGAGCAATTTGTCAGCAGAAAAACCAGAAACTTCGGCACACCGCAGACATACCGCGATGATTAACGATCTTGTCATCTAATTCATACCCATGATTTTTACGGAGGACCATCCATGACCATCTCAATGTACCAAGCTTCTGTTCCGGTTTGCACCCGCATGTTGAACAACCTCGCCACCATTCTGGAAAAAGCTGCAGCCCATGCCGACGCCAGAAAAATCGACCCCGCGGTGCTGATCAATGACCGCCTCTATCCCGACATGTTACCCATGGGACGGCAGATACTGATTGCCTCGGACACGGCCAAGGGCGGCGCGGCGCGGCTGGCCGGGGTGGAGCCGCCTAAATATGAGGACAACGAAAAGACATTTCCGGAACTGATCGAGCGTCTGCGCAAGACCATCACTTACCTCAATACCTTCAAACCCGAGCAGATTGATGGTTCCGAGAAGAAGATGATAACGCTCAAGGTGCGCGACGATACGCTCACCCTTGAGGGCTTGAACTACCTGCTAAATCGTGTTTTGCCCAATTTATATTTTCATGTCTCCATTGCCTACGCCATTCTGCGGCACAATGGAGTCGACATCGGCAAGAAAGATTATCTGGGGGCATTTTAGCCCTGAGCCCACGGATTCCGCACCACGAAAAAAAGGGCCCTGTTTCTCAACAGGGCCCTTAAAATACTCTAAGACAGATTTAGTTTATTTTGCGCCTTGCAGCGGCTGCATAACCGGGAAGTCGTATAACGGCGCCGGCAACGGCTTGAGCAGATTGATGCGATGCAGCGTCGGGTTGGCGGTATTCCCGGGCAACGTCGCGAGGTATTTCACAACCACTTCGGTGGTATCGATGGGACCACCGCCGACGTCCTTAAGTTCGCTGACAGCGCCCCCGACGATCGTGCAGTTGCCGCAGTTGTTGATCGTGTTCGGATCGTCCGCGAACCAGTAACCGGTCACGGAATATTGCTTGGTCGTGGTGGCGTTCACCTGCCCGCGAATCACACCACCGGGGTACACGGCGGTATGCAGATTCACGTAGGTGTTGCTGGCCAGGAAGTCAGCCTCGTTCGCCGCCGGGATGGGTGCCGTGAAGGTAATCTTCATGCCCGTCGCTGTCGCGGTCCAGCCGGTTGTGCCGATGCTGTACACGACGCCACCGGAGTTGGCGCAGCCGCCCAGGTGGATATGCGCGCCGGTGAGCTGGCTTGGCGTGATACCCGTGACCGTGACGGTCATGGTCGCCAGCTTGCTGGCCTTGTCGTAGCTACCGGCCGAGATCAAGGCCGTGGCCTTGCTGGCGTTCTTCGGCACCTGCTGATCGGCGTTGACGATGCCGCTCAGGACCGCCGTGGGCTCGGCCAGATCGGGGTCGATCGACACACCGTTGACCTTGATGTTCGAACCGCGGCATCCCCAGGACTGGTAGGGGTCGATGTCGAAGTTCACGCCGCTATAGGCGAACATCCAACCGCCGCGCCAGTTGCGCGCATTGGCGTCGAACACGGAGTTCGTCGAGTTCTCCACCTGATCCTTGAGCTGCCAGGCGTTGATCGGTCCGGCCGTGGCGAGGCGCGCCGCGATCGGCATGTAGTGGTACAGATCTTCCATACGAATCGGCTGGCCCGCCGGGATATGCGTGCCGTAGCGGAAGCCACGCACCGTCGAAATGTCGGTGCCGCCGGCCCAACGGAACGCGTCGGCCATCAGGTCATGGGACGAACCTTCCACCGCCGCCGGCAAGCCGTTGTCGGAATAGTTGGAACGATGCAGATCGATACCCGCGGTGCCCACTACGGTGTTGATCGGGCGCAGCAGCGTCGCAGTGTTACCACCGATTGTCACGGTCTGGTTCGGTACGTAACCCGGACCTTTGGTGAATGGCTTGCGAACTGAGAATATCTTGGCGGCGACGATCTTGTCCGGCATGATCTGGGTGTTGATCACGTGCTGCACCCAGGTATAGGACGCGACCTTCTTGCCGACGACGTTGAGTCTGAGCTCGCCCAGGGCGGTGCCGTCCTGACCTTCCTCGACCAGGAGGGTGCCGGCGGCATTGACGATGGCCTTGGAGGTCTCTTCATGCATGTCCGCGTTCAGGACCACGTCCACGCCGGGGGTCGTCTCGGTCATCGGGATGGTCTTGCCCAGTTCCAGCTCCGACAGCATGACGACCAGGTCGACTTCCTCGACATTACGCAGATGGTTGACGAAGCACGGCAACTCCGCCTCGCCACTGGAGAACGTCATGCCGGTGGTGGCCTTGGGGCCGATCGCCGGGATGCCGCGCTCGGTGGTCATGCCCAGCATGCCGATTTTCACCTTACCCGCCGTGACAATGCGGAACGCCGGCAATATGCGCTGACCCAACGCGCTCGGACAGACGGCGCCCGCGACTTCGGTGGTGCCGGTGTAGTAGAGGTTTGCGGCGAGTGCACTCCACGGCGCCAGCGGTGCGGCGCCGAGCGCCGGATTCCCCACAAACGCCTCGACAAAGCGGTCTTTGCCGTACACAAAGTCCCAGTTGCCAGGGGTGTAGCCGTCGATCTTGAACAGGTTCAGCACATCGATCTGCGCCTGACCGCGCGTAAACAACGCCTCGGCGGAACCCTGAATCGTATCGCCGGTGTTGAACAGCAGGGTCGGAATTTTCTTCTCAGCCGCCTTGGCGCGAATGGAGGCGATCTTGGTGTACATGTAAGCCAGTCCGCCCTCCAGGTATTCGGAGCGATCGCTACGCACGTTCGGGCGTGGCACGAGGTGGCCATGTATATCACCCATGTGGATTAAGGTAACGCTGCCGTCGCCGGCGGAGGCGGGCATACTGGCCCCGGCACTCGCCGCCAGCAGCATCGCGCCTAGCAGTTTTAGCTTTCTCATTGGATCACCTTTTGTTTTATGAAATTAATAAGATTCTGAATGCTGATGATGAATGTACTGTGTCGACCTTCATGGCGGTCATATCGACACTGAGCAATTGCCCAGCAAATCCCATGCCGCCTATTCATCCTTCGCGTAAGGATATCGTTGAGCTAAATCTTTTCGTGGAATGAACAGCTTACCCTGCCAGGAGGCAGCGCCGATCAGGCAAGAAAAGGAAATCAAACGCAATCGGGCAGGCATGACCGCCCGATTTCAATCGCGATGCCCGAATCAGCGATACGTGATAATGGCGGCATTTGAATCTCTTCCGAATAAACAGTGATGCTCGGGTAAATTGAGCGGCATGTGGCAAGATCGACAAAATGAATGTCGCGCATGGCGGCATTGATGGCTGTCACCACAGCCACCTTCCCATCGTAGCCTGTGTAGACACTGCTCACTATCCAATCGTCCGTTTTGCATGACTTTCCAGATTTAACATCGGTCACTTCTATTGGGCTATCCCAAGCGGTGGGAGACCGGGGGTTATCCGGGTCTTCCAGGGTCAGTCTTTTTCCTCCCATCTCGCCATTGAATTTCTTGCCATCGGAAGACGTAAACCCCATCGATTGCAATGGCCGGGCGGAATCCGCGCCGAACAAGTCCTTGTTGCCGTCGTCGGCACCCACATTCAATACACCGACCTGTGACAACGTCAATCCTGCCAGCATTACACGGAGCAGCGGGAGGGCTTTGTTAAGGAACATTTCTGCACGCATACACTAATTGATCTCGTTGTGTGGATGGGAACGAATAGTTGAGTGTCGTGTACTTTTTGCCTTGCCCACCCAATGCGCC
>JAYSOL010000412.1:0-4220 GCA_043723045.1 Gammaproteobacteria bacterium
CACGGATACTATTCCGACATCAAGGATGAGCACCGTGAGTATCAGCGCAAGTTACGCACGGTGATCCGTGGTATCTCCGCGATTTTCGTCAAACCGCAGGTGCTCAATCCGTTTCAATTCGGTTTCTTTGCCTGGCAGGTGTGGGGCCATAAGATCATGCGCTGGCTGGTGCCGTGGTTTCTTATAGTGGCGCTGCTGAGCAATATTGCACTGTTCGAAACGCACTGGCTATACCGTGTCTGCCTCGGTGTGCAATTGCTTTTCTATGGTTCGGTGGTTGCCGGATTTCTATTCAAGCCGCTACGCAGCGTGTCGCTGATAAAACTGCCGTTCTTTTTCGTGCAAGTGAATCTCGCGATATTGCATGCGACAGTGGCATTCATGCTTGGGAAACGCATGACCACTTGGGAACCGTCAAGGCGTTAAATGCTATCCATGCTGCCGCCGGCGGGAAATAGGATCTGTCTGCGCCCCTGGCTAGACACCGAAAGCGACATTGAAGGATTGTTCAGTCCCTACCGCGTGCGGCTATACCAGTCCGGTACCGCGGCGCTGGCGGCGGCGCTGGCGGCGGCCGTAGCCCGCCGCCCCCAGTCCCGGCCCGAAGTGTTGTTACCGGCCTACGCCTGCCCCGATCTAGTCAGCGCGGTGCTGTACGCCGGGGCGCGGCCTGTGTTGGTTGATCTGAGCGCCGACACGCCGTGGCTCGACCTGCCGGAGCTGGAAGCGAAGATCACCGGGCGCAGTGTCGCCATCATCGCCGTCAACTTCCTGGGGATACAGGAACGACTGGCAAGTCTGCGGGCCATCGCCGATAAGGCCGATATATTATTGATTGAAGACAGTGCGCAGTGTCTGTTTGATCCCGTGAACGGGGAAGGGCCGCGGGGGGATTTTATCATTCAAAGTTTTGGTCGTGGTAAACCGGTCAGCCTGCTGCAAGGGGGCGCCGTTATTTACCGCGATGCGCTGCTGGCGGAAGGCCTGCCGCCTTTGGACCAGGGTAGGGCCATTTCCATGGCGGGCCGGTTGTCTGGCGTACTGAAAATGCTGCTCTACAACGCACTATTGACTCCGCGAGCTTACGGGTTGATCGACGCGCTGCCATTCCTGCACATCGGCGCGACCCGATTCAAGCCCTTGCTGGCGATTGATTCTGCGGGCGCGCTGGTCAGATCCCTGTTGCCGGCGAATATCGACGCCTATCGGGCGCGCCCGTCTGTGACACAAGAGCGGATACGGTCCATGCTCAAGGGGCCTGGCATGGCGTGCGTGATGGACCTGGCCCGCGGATTGAGTAGCGGCAGTCGACCGCGCCTCCTGCGCTATCCCTTACTCATTGGCGACAGTCAGCTGCGTGATGCGCTCTATCGGCGCATGAAAAAAGCCGGCCTGGGTGCTTCGCGCATGTACCCGGCACCTTTGCCGGAAATCGCGGGTCTGGGGCAGGTTATCGATCCCGGCGAATATCCCGGTGCCGAGCGCTTCGCGCGCTCCATTCTGACCTTGCCTACGCACGAGGGCGTCGGCGCACGCCATATAAAGGCGATGGAAACGCTTATTGTCCAGTCCTGCGCTGGTAAGTGCTAGGTTCTGGAAAATGGCGCATGTCAGGGCCGATAACGCAAGGGTCTGTCGCGTCTTGCACCGATCCGTCCGGCGCGTTATTGTTAGCACCTTGTGTGGCTGGGGATCGGTATTTCCGCTGTGGTGATGAGCTCAGATTTCGTCCTGAAGAATAATAACCGCCAAGTCCGTTTATTTCGTGGTAGCGCAGGCCTGGAAGCGCTGGAGGCGGAGTGGCGCGCATTGGTTGCGGACTTGCCGGATCCCCGATTTATTCACTTCCTTGCGTGGTATAAGAGCCAGCTGGAAAACGTCGAACCGGATCCTGGGGCGGTGGTGTTTATCCTGTTGTGCGAGTCCGCCCGGCCGCTGGCGATATTTCCGCTGCGCCGCACGACGCTGCGGTCTTTCGGGCTGACATTACGCACCTGGGAGATTTTTTGGCAGAACGACATGGGTATATGCGATTTCGTTTTTGTCAAAACCGAGACGGACAACCGGCTGCTGCAGTCATTGCTGGAGACGCTCAACGCCAGTAAAGAGTTGGCCTGGGATATGCTCAGGTTGCAGGATACGCTGGATGACTCGTGCGCACTGCATGCGTTGAAGTTGTCGCGCCTGCCGCTATCGTTGTCCGTATTGCACCACTACAGCAAGTACATCCGCTGCGATGCAGATTACGAAGCTGTAATGAGCAGAGTCTCCGGCAGTTTTCGCAGGAATGTTCGCCGTCAGGCGAAAAAACTTAACGAGCTCGGCGCAGTCGAGTACCGGTTTGTATCGGCGGCGGAAGATCTGGATCAGGCGTTCGAGCACTTCCTGCGCGCGGAGGCGTCGAGCTGGAAAGGTGATGCGGGCAGCGGCAGCGCCATCCTGCTGAATCCCGGCAAGGTGAGTTTTTACCGCACATTGATGCGCGAGTTTTCCACGCGTAATGCCTGCGCCATCAATCTGATTCTGGTTGACGGCGTGTGTATCGCAAGCCAGTTCTGCCTGATGGCAGGGGACACGTTGTATTTGCTCAAAATCGGCTACAGCGAGGAGTTCCGCGCCATGGGGCCGGGCAATGTTCTGTTAAATGAGTTGTTGCAGCGCTGTTGCATGGATACGAATATCAAGAAGTTGAGTTTTATTACTGGCGCCAATTGGAACGACAGTTGGGCGCCAGAACAGCAGGATGTTTACGATAATCGTATTTTCAACGCCACATTTCCCGGCGTTATCGTTTTTCTGTTGGAAAAAATCAAGGACCAGGGGCGACATATAAAGCACCGGATGCAACGCGTACGCAGTCGCAACCCAGCATAAAATGGCGAGGCAGGGGCCGGTGGGATTTGCGGCGGGTAATTCCGTGACTGAGATAGGAACGGTTACGCCACTGACGCTGAATAATCTATAAGTACACACAACAACTGGATTGCTATGAACATACTCGGACTAAATTACTTTTATCACGACTCAACGGCCTGCGTGGTGAGCGATGGCAAACTCATAGTAGCGATAGAGGAGGAGCGTCTCAGTCGTGTAAAACATACGTATGCATTCCCCTATCTTTCCATCAAGAAAACGCTGGAGGTCGCCAAGCTCGATTACGGTGATATCGATAGCATCGCGGTATCGATAAAGCCGACCCTGCATTGGCCGGCCAAACTCTGGTATGGACTGAAGAACCTGACCAACGCCAAGCCATTCATCAGCCACGAACTCATTCGTGCACGCTACAAACAGAAGGAGTTTTGGGACTGGTACAAAGGCATCTGGCCTGACCGCAGCCGCGGTCCCAAGGTGTATTTTGTACCCCATCACCTGACCCACGCCGCCGGGAGTTTCTTCGTTTCGCCGTACGAGAGTGCCGCGCTGCTTGCGTTGGACGGGTCCGGTGAATGGGCGACCTCGCTGCTGGGCAAGGGGGAGGGGAATACCATTACCACCTACAATCAAAGCTTCTTCCCCATGTCCCTCGGATCGTTCTATGAATCGGTGACCGAATTTTGCGGGTTCAAGCCGAATTACGACGAGGGGAAAACCATGGGACTCGCGCCCCTGGGCGACCCGAGCGTTTTTCATGACATCGTGGATAAAATAGTCACTGTCGACAGCGAAGGTTCGATCCACATCGATCTGTCCTACTTCAATTACCAGTTTTGGGCGCGCCGTCGTTGTTCGCAGAAGTTCTACGATACCTTCGGTCAGCCACGCAAGGGCAATGAGCCATTCAAGGATCATCACCTGAATGCCGCAGCGGCATTCCAACGCGTGCTGGAGGAAAAGGCGCTGCAGCTCAGCCGCATTCTGCGCGAACGCACCGGTTGCCGCTATCTGGTCGTGGCGGGCGGCGTTGCGCTGAATAGCGTCATGAACGGGCGCATCGTGCGCGAGAGTGGATTCGACGATATCTACGTGATGCCGGCCGCCGGTGATAACGGTACGGGCATAGGCGCCGCGTATTACGTGTATAACTGCCTACTCAACAATCCGCGCGGCAGTGTGCACAATGATCCCTATGTCGGTAATAGCTACACGAATGAGCAGATAAAGGTCGTATTGGACGAAGCCAAGCTGAAGGCGGAGTGGCAAGAGGATGTGGCGGGCGCCGCGGCGAAGATGCTGCATGCAGGGAAAATTATTGGCTGGTTTCAAGGGCGCATGGAGAT
>JAYSOL010000413.1:0-2784 GCA_043723045.1 Gammaproteobacteria bacterium
CGCGCCGATCTGCTGCAGCAGCGCGATGCCCTGCGCGCTGCCCTGGATACGGCACGCAGCGCCAACGCCCAGGCGAGCGAGGCATTACATCGTCTGGAAGTCGAGCGCGAGGCGCAGCGCACCGCCTACGAATCCACGCAGCAGGGCATCGCCCGCCTTGAAGGGCAGCGCCAGCATTTGGTGGCGCGGCGCAGCGATCTTGCGGCCCTGTTGGCCCAGGAACAGCAGCCGGAGGCCGAGCACAAGCAGCGCCTGGAGGCCTTGCTCAAGCAGCGCATGCACATCGAAAAACGTCTGAACGAGGCGCGTCAGGCGGTGGCCGATCTGGAGGCGGCGCAACGCGAACAACAGCAGGCGCGCACTCACTGCGAGCGCAAGATCGATGCGGTGCGCGAACAACTCGAACAGGAGCGTATCGGACGGCAGGAGCTGGTGGTCAGGCGCGACACCTTCGCCGAACAGGTGCGCGAGGCCGAGTTCGAACTGGAACAGGTGCTGGCGGAAATGCCGGCGGAGGCCACGGAGGACGATTGGCACAAGGCCCTCGACGAGTTGGGCGCCAGGATCAATCGTCTCGGCCCCATCAACCTGGTGGCGATCGAGGAATATGCCGAGCACTCCGAGCGCAAGGGTTATCTCGACAAGCAAAACGCGGATCTGGCCGAGGCGCTGTCCACCCTGGAAGACGCTATCCGCAAGATCGACCGCGAAACCCGCACCCGCTTCAAAGACACCTTCGAAAAGGTCAACTCCGCCTTCCAGACCTTGTTCCCGAAATTGTTTGGCGGCGGTCACGCCTATCTGGAGCTGGTGGGCGAGGACTTGCTCGATAACGGCGTGCGCGTCATGGCCCGTCCGCCGGGCAAGCGCAACAGCACCATCCACCTGCTGTCCGGTGGTGAAAAGGCCTTGACCGCCGTGTCGCTGCTGTTTGCGCTGTTCGAGTTGAACCCGGCGCCGTTCTGTTTGCTCGACGAGGTGGACGCGCCCCTGGACGATGCCAACGTCATCCGCTACACCGAGATGCTCAAGGCGCTGTCACAGAAGACCCAGCTTGTGTACATTACCCACAACAAGATCAGTATGGAGATCGCCGAATACCTGCTCGGCGTGACCATGTCGGAGCCGGGCGTTTCAAGATTGGTGGCGGTGGACGTGCAAAGCGCCCTGGAAATGGTTGCCCAATAACCAAGGTCTGCGATGGAAGCTAACTAATGGACTTACAATACGCCTTGCTTCTGATAGGTGTATTAATCATCGGCGGCGTTGCCCTCAGCGCATACGATAAGCTGCGTTTTGACTGGGGGCGGCGTACGGACTTCGGTGTATTCGGCCTGCGCCGGCGGCGTGACGGCGCCGAAGCCGTGGATAAGGCGGCCCAGCCCGTCCCGGTGCGACGACCGGATGCGCATTTTTCCGGACTCGATCTCAATCCCGCAGCCCCCCTCACCGACACCGACCAGAAATATCTCCGTCCCGACGCCGTAGTGGGTCCGGCGGCGGAGCGATCCGCCGACTACTACCTTTATCAAGAGCTGGAGACCCTGGAGCATGTGGCGCATATGCCGTTGAATCTCAGCCTTGGATTGGTGGATCCGGTGGCCCAGGTGGAAACCAGCGCCCACGTCCGCCGCAACATGCCGGATGAAAAGATCGACTTTGTCATCACCCTTCCGGGGAAGGGGCCGGTCAAGCGCAATCGCGCACTCGGCATCTATAAACAGAACGAATACCTGCTGGAAAAACCGCGCTGCATCTACGGCCTCGGGTATAAGACCGGCTTGTGGTCCGACCTCGGCACCGATACCGAATACGCGCAGTACAGCGACATCGCCCTCGCCCTGCAGCTGGTGGACAGCCGTGGAGCCGCGGGCGAATCGGAACTCAATACCTTTGTGCAGCTTTCCCTCAAGCTCGCCGATGAGCTGCAACGACCCACCAAGCTCTCCACCAGCATCGAGCAAGCACTGGAGCGCGCCAAGGTTCTGGACGAGTTCTGCGGCGCGAACGATGTCCTGGCGAGCGTCGATATCGTGGCCAACAGCAACAGTGGATTCAGCGGCCGGGCGATCAATCAGGTGGCCACCCAGCTGGGCATGCAGTTCGGCAAGATGAACATCTATCACATGAAAAACGACAACCAGCTCGGCTGCCGTCATCAGTTCAGTCTGGCCAATCTGTTCGCACCCGGGGAGTTCAACCCCGAGACCATGAACACCCTCAAGACCCAGGGCCTCACCTTGTTCATGAGCGTGCCGTGCGCCTATCAGCCGGTCCAGGTATTCGAGCGCATGATCGCCACCGCCAAGACCCTGTGCGAGATGCTCGACGGAAAAATGCAGGATCATGAAAAGCACCTGCTCACCGAGAACGGTCTGGCGGTGATACGCACGCAGATCGAACGTATCGCCGCGGATATGCAGAGCAGCGGCATTATCCCCGGCAGCGAGACGGCGATGCGGTTGTTCTGAGTACCCGTAGGCATTCCCCTCGAAATGTAGGGTGCACCCTCTGTCCCTCATCCAAAGGGCCTAACTATCAACACGGGTATCCACCCAAAAAAGCCGCGCGTCCCTTCCTCCTTTCAGGGGGAATGTTAGGATGGGGGTGGAATGCCTAACGTTGATTCTAATGTCACGCGTGTTGTGGTGGTCGCGCTAGCGCGCGGCTAGAACGGCTAATTGCGGTTCCCGCACCGCGGGCGGGTTACTTTTCTCTTGCCTGCCCAAGAGAAAAGTAACCAAAAGAGAAGGGCACCCGATCGCTCGCCGCGCAAAAACCGCG
>JAYSOL010000414.1:0-2086 GCA_043723045.1 Gammaproteobacteria bacterium
CGATAGGACAGCCCCAGTAAAACAAGGAGACACCCATGTTGAAGAAGTTCCTCCACACCACCACCTTCCTAGCCTTGGCATCAAGCACCGCATTCTGGACTGGTGCAGCTCAGGCCGACCCGGGCGGTGCCATACAAAAAACCAGTTATGCGCCCACAGCACAATCCGCCAGCGCAAACGCAGCACTGACGGATACAACCAAACTTGGTTCGTCGGCGAACAGCGGCGTGCTGGTTTTTAGCGCGCCGCCGCGGGAATCCGCCGCGGAAGGTGATGCCACCTATGGCCCGATCGCGGAATATCTGTCACAGGCCCTGGGCAAGCCGGTGGTTTATAAGCATTCCGACAACTGGCTCAGCTATCAGACCGAGATGCAAAAAGGCGGCTACGATCTGGTACTCGATGGCCCGCACTTTACCAGTTGGCGTATCACCAAGTTCAATTTCAATCCACTGGTAAAATTTCCCGCCGATCTGCTGTTTGTCGTGGTGGTGAAAAAGGACAACGCCAAGGTGGCGGATGCCAAGCAACTGGTCGGGCGCCCGGTGTGCGGCATGTCATCGCCCAACCTGGGCACGCTGACGCTGCTCAAGCAGTTCGACAATCCGGCACGCCAGCCCGTGATCGTCAACACCAACGGCTGGGGAAACATCTACAAGGGTCTCCTGTCAGGGCGTTGCGTAGGTGCGGTACTTCCGCTCAGCAATCTGCAGAAATTCGACAGGGATGGCAACTATACCCGCGTTGTATACCGCGCAACGGCCTTGCCCAATCAAACCTTCTCCGCCGGACCTCGGGTTTCGCTGCAAGACCAGATCAAAATCAAGCAGGCGCTGCTCTCGCAGCAGGCCAACGGCGCGACCGCTCAGCTGCGCGAAGTCTATGCAATTGACAGCGCACTGGTGCCGGCGACGCGCGACGAATACGCCGCTCTCGGCGGCATGCTCAAGGACGTCTGGGGTTATCAGTAACGCTCAACACGGAAGATCTGACGGGTAGTGCCCAGCTGCACCACCGAGGCCCTGTCTCGGTGGTGCTTTTTTCATAGTTCACTCCCAGCGCCGGGCACTGCGCGCGAGTTCCGGCAAATCCCCGTCCAATCCCACGGCATGCCGCATGAGCGACTGTTTTACCGGCCCGAGACGATCGGCCAGGCTCATTCCGACGTTGCGCAGCGGCACCAGCGGCCAGCGTTGTGAACCGAAGCCGCGCTTGAAGGCATCGGTCACGGCCAGCATGGCGAGATTATCGCCCTTGCGCCAGCGCTCGTAGCGACGCAGGACCGCACGCGCAGCGATGTCTTTTTTATCCGCCACCGCGTCCAGCAGCACCTGCGCCAGGGTCGCGGCATCCAATAGTCCGAGATTCACCCCCTGCCCCGCCAGCGGATGCACGCGATGCGCGGCGTCACCCACCAGGGCAATACGTTCCCCGATGTAGTGATCGGAGTGCGCCAAGGACAGCGGATAACCCACCCGCCGGCTGACGGATTGCATCGCGCCCAGCCGGTCACCGAAGGCGGCGGATAATTCACGCATAAAGGCCTGGTCTTCAAGCAGCAGTAATTCCTCTGCGCGCCCCTGATCACACGACCAGACGATGGAGCTCAGCCCGCCATTCAATGGCAGGAAGGCCAACGGTCCGGTGGGAAGAAACACCTGCCAGGCGCCGGCGTTATGCGGGCGTGCCGTCCGCACCGTGGCCACGATCGCCGTCTGATCATAGCTCCAGCCATGGCTGCGGATACCGGACCCTGCACGCACCGCCGAGTGCGCGCCATCGGCCCCCACCACCAGGCTGGCCGTCAGTGATTCGCCGCCGGTCAATTCAACCGTGGCGTTGGCGGAATCGATACGTAACGCGGCGATCTCCGCCGGGCAGAGGAAATCCACATTGCCCAACTGCAGCATGCGCTCGAGCAGGGCGGCGACGATCACCCGGTTCTCGATGATGTATCCCAGCTCCGCCTCACCCAGCTCGGCGGCATCGAAATGGATCGCGCCGCTACCCTGTGCATCCCACACATGCATTTCGCGCAGCGCGCTGACGCGGCGCCGGCACATCCCCTGCCAGGCGCCGATGTTCT
>JAYSOL010000415.1:0-3120 GCA_043723045.1 Gammaproteobacteria bacterium
AGGGCCCGCTGCATGCCGCGCACCGATGGTGTACCGGCGAGAAAGATCACGTCCTTCTTGGTGTCTTCGAGTAGCAGTTCGATCTGGAGATCGGTTTTCGAGAGCGCCACGGCGGATTCGCGCAGGATGCTGGTGCGCAAGGCCGCTTCGCTTTGCAGATAGGCAAGCAGGGTCAACACCGTCACGCAGACCGCAGTGACCAAGGCGAAGGCCAGGGCAATACGTTTCTTCAAGAAAGCGCTCCTGCTTCCTGCGTACCCGGGAACTTCATGGGCGTTTGCCTGGTGGCGTTGAGGCTTGTGATGAAGCGCGCGGTGGGAGTGTTGTGTATATTTCTGAGAACGTCGGTCCCCAAACCCAAGCGGGCAAATAATCGCTTGCACCCTCCCTGGCGTAGGCCTCAAACCAAGGCACACGGACAACTACATCCTACTGTTTTCGTAGGCTATACAAAATATGGGTATTATGCAACTTTAACGGGCAGTTGAAATTTTGCCCCCCTTTGTCCCGTGTCTGCTACGCTACGCGGGACGATAACGTCATCATTAAACACCACGCCAGACAACAAAAACCCGATAACCAGTATGCTAGCGCAGGACATCACCGAAGGCGTGCAACACGCCTTAACCGAAGACGTGGGCAGCGGCGATCTCACTGCGCACCTCATTCCTCACGACCGCCTCGCTGAGGCCCACGTCATCAGCCGCGAAGACGCCGTGTTGTGCGGCGTTGCCTGGTTCGACGAGGTGTTTCGCCAATTGGAACCGCGCGTCCAAATTACCTGGTCGGCTCAGGACGGCGAGCGTATACGCACGGGGCAGACTCTATGCACCCTGGCAGGACCGGCGCGCGCACTGCTCACCGGCGAACGCACGGCGCTGAATTTCCTGCAGACGCTCTGCGGCACGGCCACGCTCACGCGGCGCTATGTGGACGCGGTCCGCGGGACCCCGGCCGTCATCCTCGACACGCGCAAGACCCTGCCGGGCCTGCGCCGGGCGCAGAAATACGCCGTCACCTGCGGCGGCGGGCAGAACCACCGCATGGGTCTGTATGACGCCATCCTGATTAAAGAAAACCACATCCACGCCAGCGGCTCCGTGGCGGCCGCGCTGGCGGCGGCACGCAGCGTGGCCGGTGCTGCGGTGTTAATTGAAATCGAGGTGGAGAATCTTAAGCAACTGCAGGAGGCCCTGGCCGCCGGCGCGCAACGCCTGCTGCTGGACAATTTTGATCTCGCCGGTCTCAGCCAGGCCGTGGCGGAAACACGCGGTCGCGCACGGCTCGAGGCCTCCGGCGGCATTACCCTGGAGAACGTCCGCACCATCGCTGAAACCGGCGTCGACTTTATCTCCGTGGGGGGGCTCACAAAAAACCTCAGCGCCATCGACCTGTCCATGCGCTTCCTGTGATGACCGCTGTAGGCGGCCACCCCATCCGCAACACTAGGGAACCTCTGAACAAGTCCCCTCTCCCCCGCGCACTTCGGGCCCCCTTCGGGGAGGCAAAATACGCACGGAGAGGGTTAGGGTGAGGGGGATAATCAACGATTTTTCCCTCACCCTGTCCCTCTCCCTAAGGGAGAGGGAACGTAGTGTGATAGTTTTTGCCACTTGTTCAGGGGTTCCCTAGACGCTATCTGTCGCTATGTTTAAAAAATCGTTTAACCGCCGTTCTGTATAGTGCGACGTTGAACTATGGCCGATTACTCACTATGCTTAATGGCAAGTTCAGCGATAGTCTGAACGGGTAGCAAACCCACCCCCCCCATGCATACTCCGGACCTGTAGTTATTATGCGAAAGAAAATTCCGGTCAGCGAAGTCCGCAAGGGAATGTACGTCGCCGAGCTCGACCGCCCGTGGATAGGCACGCCCTTCCTGTTCCAGGGATTCCAAATCACCGACGACAATGAAATCGAAGAACTCCACCGCTGCTGCCAGTTCGTCTTTATCGACACCGAGCAGCAAGCAGCGGCCGGCACGCCGACGCGCAAACCTGGCGGCCAGACTGCATCACACACGCAGCGCTTTTCCGAACACGACCCACTCTCGACACTCGAATTCAAGCTGCTGAAAAAATCAGCGCCGTCCGCCCACGCCGAACACCGCTATCGGGACGAAATCCCACTGCAGGATGAAATCGGCAACGCACGCGCGGTGGAATCGCGCGGCCGACAACTCATTTACTCCATCATGGACGATGTGCGCCTCGGCCGGAGTATTGCTTCGGTCGAGGCGAAAAAAGTCGTGGCCCAACTGGTCGAGAGCGTGGTGCGTAACCCGGATGCCCTCGTCTGGCTCACGCATCTCAAGAACCAAGATGAATATACCGCCTTGCACAGCATCCGGGTATGCATCCTGGCGCTCACCTTCGGCCGCCACCTGGAGCTGCCACCGGAGCACCTGAATATACTCGGCATCGGCGCGCTGTTGCACGACATCGGCAAACTCAAAATACCGGATGAAATACTCAACAAGCCCGCACGACTCACGGACGCGGAATACACCATCATAAAAACCCACGTGCCCCTCGGCGTCGCGTTGCTGGAAAGCACCTCCGGTATACCGGCGGCGGCCATCGAGGTGACGGGGCGACACCATGAGCGCTACAGCGGACAAGGCTACATCAGCGGCTACAGCGGCGACAACATCGGACTGTTCGGCATGATGGGCGCCATCGTCGATTGCTATGATGCCATCACCAGCGACCGCTCCTATCAAGCCGGCATCTCGCCGTATGACGCCCTCGCCCTGCTCTACCAGGGAAGAAACACGGATTTTCATACCGGACTGGTGGAACAGTTCATCCAGTGCATGGGCATCTACCCCATCGGCAGTGTCGTGGAGATGAGCAGCGGCAGTGTCGGTGTGGTGGTCTCCATCAACCGAGCGCGCCGCTTAAGACCCATGGTGGCGCTGGTGCTGACCGCGGACAAACAACCCTATACCCCGGCCACCGTGGTGGACCTGTTCTCGCCACCCCTCGACAGCGCCGGGCGTCCCCTGGAAATAAAACGCATCCTGCCCGCCGGCACCTACGGTATCAATCCATCCGCCTATCTGCCGGTCGCGCTTTAGCGTAGTTCAGTACAAAAAATACCTGCAGGGTTCGGATGTTG
>JAYSOL010000416.1:0-2745 GCA_043723045.1 Gammaproteobacteria bacterium
CGCCTGGACGATAAGGGGCAAGATGCTCATGGAGAAAGGGGATCCTTCCCCAATTGATTCCTTTATCTGTATCAGCCCGATCAATGCTCTGGAACGATATTGCCATCGGATCTGATGATCGAATAGTCGGCGTCTCGGACCTATCCTTGTATCCGCGCCACCATTCCGACAGTGGCTTGGTGTACTTCTGCGAGAAATCGTACAGGACTATGGGAAGTTTTGAGTAATAATCTTCGAATTTCCATTGATGTATGTAGAAATCTACAAGCATCAAACCGAAGATGGTCACCAACAAAAGTGTGATATGCCGAATGCGCTTGGCTCTTTGTCTGTACAATTCGAGGAAGTAATCGGAATCGTTCATAGTGAGTGGCCTAACTGTGTATTAGACCGCACGCAGTTTTTTACCTATTTATTCTGCATGCGATCTATATCGGTTTGAATGTGGCCAAAAGCTACCACATAGTCTTGTGGGCGATAAGGACATCGTCCGCCTGCACCCTCGCCAAGGACAGCATTATAATTGATTAAACCGCCTCCCGGTTCTTTGCATAATTATTTTTATAAATTATAAGCTTATGGCCGCAAACCCCACCGTGCTGCACGGATACGCGTGATGCGCGGAATGGTACTTAAAAACTACCCATATCAGCGCCAGGGCACCTATAGTGCTGCAAGATGTTAAGTGTTGTCTTCAGGGCAAAGGCCGCAAGACCGACCTAAAAGGCTCAACAACAGGGCCCCTGAGATCTTGCTGTAATATTGTCTACAGTCATGTAGAGTATCCAACATGATTTCCAAGATCAGGCCAGGTTGGCTACTACTGCTCGTCAGCCTGCCCTCCAACCGTGTAACACCGCGTATGCGTGTGTGGCGCGCCCTTAAAAGTATGGGTGTCGCGGTGCTGCGTGACGGCGTTTACCTGCTGCCGCTGTCAGGGGAGGCGCAGCGCGCCTTCGAGGAACAGGCGCAGGCGGTAGTCACCAGCGGCGGTACGGCCCAGGTGTTGCCCCTCGGCGATATTTCCCAGGAACAGCAACATTGGTTCCAGCAACAGTTCGATCGCCGCCCCGAATATGCGCGCGTGGCCGAGGCACTGCGGGCCCTCAAAACCGGCCTGACCAAACGTAACCTCGCCGCCCGCCGGCGCAGCCTCAAAAAATTGCAGCGCGAGGTTGCGGCCATCCGCCTCACCGATCACTTTGCCGATGCCGCGGCGGAGCAGACGGCGCAACTCCTGGGCGAGGTGGAGGCGGCGGTCGGCGCCTTCGGCTCGCCGGGAGAACCGCGCACCCAGGCCGGCGCGATTGCGCGCCTCAAGCGTAGCGATTATCACGGCCGCACCTGGGCCACGCGCGCGCGGCCCTGGGTGGACCGGCTAGCGAGCGCCTGGCTGATCCGGCGCTTTATCGATCCCAAGGCGCACATCGTCTGGCTCAAGGACCCGAAGCGCGTCCCGCGCGGGGCCCTGGGTTTCGACTTCGATGGCGCGGCGTTTACCCACGTGGGGACGCGCGTCACGTTCGAGGTGCTGCTGGCGAGCTTCGCCCTCGACAACGATGCCGGTCTTGCGCGTCTCGCGCAACTCGTGCATCAGCTGGATGTGGGCGGCCTGCCGGTGGCGGAGGCGCCCGGTATTGCCGCGGTGCTGGCGGGCCTGCGCGCGGCGCAGCCCAATGACGACCGGCTGCTGGCGGCCGCCGGGGAGATTTTCGACCACCTCTATCACAGTTACTCGAATCCATAACAATCAGGAGCCAACATGGCCAAGACAGCGAGCAAAACGCAGGACCAAGCACCCCCGCCGGTATCCCTGAGGGAGGCATTAGTCTACTGGCTCAAACTCGGCTTCATCAGTTTCGGCGGCCCCGCGGGACAGATCAGCATGATGCATCAAGAGCTGGTGGAGCGCCGGCGCTGGATATCGGAGCACCGCTTCCTGCATGCCCTCAACTACTGCATGCTGCTGCCCGGACCGGAGGCGCAGCAGCTCGCCACCTACATCGGCTGGCTGATGCACGGCGCCCGCGGCGGTATCATGGCGGGTGTGCTGTTCGTGCTGCCATCGCTGTTCATCCTCATCGCACTCACCTGGATCTATCTCGCCTTCGGCAACCTGCCGGCGGTGGCGGGCATTTTGTATGGCATCAAACCGGCGGTGACGGCCATCGTCGTGTTCGCCGCCTATCGCATCGGTTCACGTGCCCTTAAGAATGGCGTGCTGTGGGCCATGGCCGCCGCCGCCTTCATCGCGATCTTCGCCATGAACGTGCCGTTTCCGTACATCGTTCTGGGAGCGGCCATCATCGGTTATTTTGGCGGGCGCATCGCGCCGGACAAATTCCGCACCGGCGGCCACCACGGTGACGGCGGGAAAAGCTACGGCGCGGCGATCATCGACGACCACACACCGCCGCCGGAACACGCGCGCTTCCGCTGGGCGCGCGTGGCCAGCTTCTCCGCAATCAGCTTAGGCCTGGGTGCCAGTGTTATGTTTGCGCTGTTCGCGCACTACGGCTGGCACGGAACGCTCACGCAGATGAGCTGGTTCTTCACCAAGGCGGCGCTGCTCACTTTTGGTGGCGCCTATGCGGTACTGCCGTATGTCTATCAGGGCGGCGTCGATCAATACCAGTGGCTCACCGGGCCGCAGATGATCGACGGCCTGGCCTTGGGCGAGACGACGCCCGGGCCGCTCATCATGGTGGTGGCCTTCGTCGGTTTCGTCGGCGGCTGGACCAAGGA
>JAYSOL010000417.1:0-4677 GCA_043723045.1 Gammaproteobacteria bacterium
GCGGCCGTCTCGTCGCGCCTGGTTTCTGAGCCTGGTGGTGCTGCTGACAACGGTGACGATCGCCTCAATCCGTCCCTCGGACATTACGCTGCCGCCGCCCGGCGACATGCCGATCATGCCGCCTACTCAGATAGTGGATATCACTGATATACACGGGGATACATTACATACCGTCATTCCCGGCTACCCGGGAGAGCCAAGCTCGACGGGTCAGACAGTGGATTCCGCGGAAGCAAACCACTGGACGGCTGTCACCATACGCCGCGGAGACACCCTTGCCGGCGTACTCACCGCGGCCAACGTCGATGCGAGTGAAATTACCGGCTTTGCCCGGACCCAACCCGAAGCGCGCGAACTCTATCGGCTGTTCCCGGGACAGAAGTTGCGCTACCGCACCGATGAATCGGGACAGCTTACCGACCTTGTCTACCCGGTCAACGATCTTGAGCGGCTGCATCTCAAACGGCTGCATAGTGGTTTTGAGCTAACACGGGAAAAACAATCTTTCGATACGCGGCTGGCGTATGTCACCGGCAACATACAAAGCTCCTTGTTTGTCGACGGCCAGAATGCCGGACTCTCGGATGCGCAGGTCATGCAATTGGTGGATATCTTCGGTTGGGATATCGACTTCGCCCAAGACCTGCGGCCGGGAGACAGCTTCTCTGTCGCCTATGAAGAAAATTTCAGCACCGGACAAAAGCTCAACGATGGCCCCATCGCCGCCGCAGAATTTGTCAATCAAGGCAAGGTGTATCGCGCTATTGGGTTTCGCGACGACACTGGCAGCCTGAGTTATTTTTCCCCCGAAGGCATGAGCCTGCGGCGTGCGTTCCTGCGTTCGCCGGTGAAATTCAGCCACATCACCTCGCGCTTTAGTCTGGGGCGTTTCCATCCCATCCTCAAAACCTGGCGCGCCCACAACGGCGTGGACTATGGCGCCCCCACGGGAACGCCGGTCATGGCCACGGCCGGTGGACGCGTACTCTCCGTGGGCGTCAAAGGCGGCTACGGCAACGCGATTGTGCTCAAACATGGCGGCTCCTACAGTACGCTGTACGCGCATCTGTCGCGCTTCCAACCCACGATCCGCGCCGGCGGTTATGTGGAACAGGGTCAGATCATCGGCTATGTCGGCCAAACGGGCCTAGCTACCGGACCGCATCTGCATTATGAATTCCAGGTGGACGGGACACACCGCAACCCACTCACTTTCCGATTCCCGCAAGCCGAACCCATCCGGGCGGAGCAGAGAAAAGACTTCCTTCAGCTGGCGCAACAACTCAGCCGCCAGTTGGACCAACTCAGCCGCAATGCGCTTGCCCTGAACCCTTAAGCCGCCTGCCTCTTGTTTCTTGCCACCGGCTGTCCGACACTGGCGTCATGTACTATATAGGCTTAATGTCGGGCACCAGCGTTGACGGCATCGATGCGGTGCTCGTGGCCATCGACGGGCCAGGGCAGATCCGCCTCCTGGCCACCCACCAGCACCCCTACCCGCCCGATGTGCGCGCGCAGATCCAGTCCCTCACCTCGGCCGTACCCGGGAATGGGAACAGCAGCGAACTCGAGCGCGCCGGCGAATTGGACATGGCGCTGGGCGGGTTGTTTGCCGACGCGGCCAACCGCGTGCGCGAGAAAACACCACTCCACGTAGGCGACATCCGCGCGATCGGCAGCCATGGCCAGACCCTGCGCCACCGACCGCGTGCCGCGCATCCCTTTACGATACAGATCGCCAATCCCTCTATGATCGCCGAGCGCACCGGTATTACCACCGTGGCGGATTTCCGACCCCGCGACATGGCGGCCGGCGGGCAGGGGGCGCCATTGGTACCGGCGTTTCATCATTGGCTGTTTCATCGCCCGGGGTGCGCGCGCGTCGTCGTTAATATCGGCGGTATCGCCAATATCACTTATCTACCGAAAATGCCGTCGACGCCGATCATCGGTTTCGATACCGGTCCGGGCAACACCTTGCTCGATCAATGGATAGAAAAACATCAGGGGAACCACTATGACCGGGACGGCGAGTGGGCCGCCTCTGGCAACATCAGTGCGCCATTGCTGACCCGACTGCTAAACGACCCTTACTTCGCTGAGGCCCCGCCCAAAAGTACGGGGCGCGAACACTTTAACCTAGTCTGGCTGGAGCAACATCTGCGCGCCACCGCCCCTCTGTCTGCGGTCGATGTGCAGGCCAGTCTGGTGGAGCTCACGGTCAGCACCATTGCGCTAGCCATACAGGGTCTGGGGGAGGTGGATGAGGTTTACATCTGTGGCGGCGGTGCCCACAATCGCCATCTGATGCGACGACTCCAGCAACAGCTCAATCCCGTGCCGGTCGTGGACACCGCGTCATTGGGCCTGCCTCCGGATTGGGTCGAGGCGGTGGCCTTTGCCTGGCTGGCACACCAGGCCCTGGACGGGCTACCGGGAAATCTGCCCAGCGTGACCGGAGCCAGGCATACGGTGATATTGGGTGGTATCTATAAAAGCTAAGGCTAAGGGACAAACAAAACCAGATTGCGAAAATAAAAAAAGGGGGTCTTTCGACCCCCCCTTGTCTCTTACCCTGTGTCTGCCGTTAGGCCGAGAAAGACGATCCACAACCACAGGTAGTCTTGGCGTTCGGATTTTTGATAACGAACTGCGCGCCATCCAGGCCTTCCTGGTAATCGATCTCAGCGCCCATCAAATACTGGAAGCTCATGGGGTCGATCAGCAGGGTCACATTGTTCTTGGTCACCTTGGTGTCACCGTCGGCCACCTGCTCGTCGAAGGTGAAGCCGTATTGGAATCCAGAGCAACCACCCCCTGAGACGAATACGCGCAACATCAACGCCGGATTCTTTTCCTCCTCGATCAACTCCTGCACTTTCTTGGCAGCGTTATCGGTGAAATTCAACGGGATGGGCATGTCGGTCATGGCAACGGTCATTTAAGCCTCCAATAAAAATATCTTGAGAAGTTACTCATCATACAACAGGTCTGGCCGTATTATCCCAATACCTGACATGAATGGTCAACCACATTCTTGTGCTGGGAGTAAGTAATGCCTTTAAATCAGCCAGTTACTCAGCTTCACGCTTACCCGACCCGGCATCAGCCTGCTTCAGATGGGTGACGACAGCCCCTTTTCCGGCTTCCCGCGTCAGCGCACCGTTGATGGCCGCGCCCGCGGCGATTTCAATTACTTTATAACTGACATCGCCGGTGATCTCGCCCTTGTTCTGCAACTCCATGCGCTCCGTCGCCCGTACGTTGCCATCGATCCTCCCATTCACAATCATATGAGGAACCGTCACATTCCCAGTCACCTCGGCGTGCTCGCTCAGTACTAACATGCTGTTGCCCTCTCCCAGCGCCACGATGTTACCCCGGATCTTGCCGTCGATGCGCAGACCCCCGGTAAACTGGATGTCGCCCTTGATCTCTGTTTTGGAACCGATAAGGGTATCGATAGTGTTGCAAGGTTTCTCGTTCGTTTTCTTGGCCAGCGTCTCTAGCATGATTAACGTCTCCAAATATTTAAGGGTGGCTGCCTGGCCGAAGACCCAATGTTATGCCGGCCCGAGGCGCCCCAACACCAGTATAGCCCTTCCCCGTCGATTCTATAGTCGCGGCCAGGTGTAGAGCTGGTCAATGGTCTGGGTGTCATTACCGGTGGTCGTTACGCTCACCTTTACCCGCAACGGCTTGAAATTGGCGGGCAACTTCAGCGCCCCCTCAACGTCCTGGAAATATTTGAAATTCAGATTGATCGCCTTTTCCGCGGCCGTTGGATAGGTCAGCGTGACTTCCTCCCCCGCCTGCATGCCGGAAATATCCAGCTTGGCGCGACCATAGATCTGTCGATCGTGTTTGAGGGCCTGAACCAATACCAGTTTATAGCGGTATTCGTTCTTGCTCTGATCCGTGCCCTGACGCTCGATGTGCAGATTTTGAATCTGAAGGCCACTGACTTTGTTCGCGGGGGAGATGATATTGCGGTAAAACGTCAGCTCTTCACGCAACTTGACGATCTCTTTGGCGGAATCCTTGAGCGACTGATCCAGATCCTGGTAGGCGGTCTGATCCATCTGCAGGGCGCGTTGTGCGCGCGCAAGGGCCTCACGCAACTCCTGATTCTCGTCCTTGAAACGACTTAATTCGCTCTTGAGTCCCGCCTGACGCTCCGAGGCGGACATCTTGTCAAAACCCGCCATGCTGAGCCCATGGTTATAGATGGCGCCACTGCCGACGATCAGCCCCACTGCAATAAAGCCGGCCACAAACAATTTTACCCGGGGGGGATAACGCCGCTTGACCACCAACTCAGCGGTTCTGTTTCTTAATTGCAGAAATCGACGAAACCTACCGCTCACTTAGCAACCCCACGCGCGACATACCGGACACCCAGTGCCGCCGATTATAGCGGCATGCATCAGTAGAACAACCGCAAAACGATAACCGGCGAAAAATCACGGCAGCAAGGCGGGCTGCGACAGCCCGGTGGTTTCAGCCAGACCGAACAGGATGTTCATGTTCTGCACCGCCTGTCCGGCGGCGCCCTTGACCAGGTTGTCGATCACCGACAGCACCACCACGGTGTCACCACCCTGGGGCCGGTGGACAGCAATACGACACACGTTCGAGGCGCGCACCGAACGTGTCTCCGGATGGCTGCCGGCCGGC
>JAYSOL010000418.1:0-3513 GCA_043723045.1 Gammaproteobacteria bacterium
CCCTGCAGCTGCAGGGCGTTGATCATGCCGGCGGCGATGATCACCGCCGTGCCGTGCTGATCGTCATGAAACACCGGGATGTCGAGGCGCGCATGCAAGGCCTCTTCGATGATGAAGCAGTCGGGTGCGGCGATATCCTCCAGGTTGATGCCGCCGAAGGTTGGGGCAATGGCCACCACGGTATTGATGAACTCTTCCGCGCTATTGGCGTTGACCTCGATATCGTAGACATCGATGCCGGCGAAGATCTTAAACAGCACCGCCTTGCCTTCCAGCACCGGCTTGGCCGCCAGTGCCCCGGTATTGCCGAGGCCGAGCACCGCGGTGCCGTTGGAAATGACCGCCACCAGGTTGCCCTTGTTGGTGTAGCGATAGGCGTTGTCCGGGTCTTTGACGATGGCACGCACCGGCTCGGCCACGCCTGGCGTGTACGCCAGCGACAGATCGTATTGCGATACACACGGCTTGCTCGGGATGACGCTGAGCTTGCCCGGTAGCGGCAGGGCGTGATAGTCGAGAGCGGCTTGTTTCAGGTCTTTGTTCATTGCTTAGGACTGCCCGGTTGTTTATCGAATGAGTTTAAGTATATCCCCGCTGGCGGGTTCGCCGCGCGGGTATTTGTCGTTGATGAGGCGCAGCATGGATTCGGCGTCGTCGACCCCCGTCACGTCGCGCGCCAGGCGCGCGAAGGTGTCGCCGGGGCGAGCGTTGACGAGATGCAGGCGCACGGCGCGCGCCAAGGCGATCTCCTTCGGCGTGAGTGGATGCAGGCTCGCGGCGGTGGCGAGAAAATCCTGGTCGTGACCCGGGCTGGCGCTGTCCGCCTGTTGGGTGCCGAAAAATATGAAGGCCTTGTTGTTCTGGTAGACCACGGACACGCGCGTATTGCGCGCACCGAAGGGTGAGTTCATGCGCGCGATGCCGGTGTAGCCGGCCTGGCTGGTCGCAGTCAGGGGGCGGCCCTGTTGCAGCGGGCTGATCTTGAGTTCATCGCGGATGAAGGCCTCAGCCGACACCCCGGTTTTTTCGTCACGTGCCGCCAGCAACAGCATGCTGTCCTTGGCCGGATTCACGGCGACGATGCGATCCGGCTGGTTGTCCAGGCGCCAGCCTTCGGGGAAGGCCACGCCGACACCCAGCCCCTTGTGATAGAAATTCCGACCGCGCACCATGCCCTGTTGTTCGCTCGGGCCAAACGCCAGTCCTTGCATTTTCTTCAGGTAGGCGCTGCGTTCCAGGCGCGCGGCGTTGGGTGAGCGGAATTTTTCCGCCTCACGCACCACCTGTTGCAGGCGCTGGTCGGCACTCGGATGGCTGGCGAAGACGCCATGGTAGGTGCGGGGTTCGCGCCCCTCCGCCGCGGCCTGCTGGCGTTCGAACAGCTCCTGATTTTTCAGTACCCCGATGACGCCGATCATGGCCTGAGGATCGTAGGCGCTGCGCGCCAGGTATTCCGCGCCCAAGCGGTCGGCCTCGAGCTCGTGGTCGCGCCCATAGCCGCTGAGCAGTGCACCGCCCAGGGTATTGAATAGAGACTGACCCGTCTTGCTTTGCAGGGTTGGCAGGAACAGGGCGGTGATGTTGTAGCCGATACTGGCCGCCATGGCAGCGGAATACTGACGCACGCTGTGGCGTGCGGTGACGTGGCCGACTTCGTGCCCCAGTACCGCCGCCAGTTCCGCCTCGGAGTTGAGATAAGCCAGGATGCCGCGGGTGATGTAGACATAACCACCCGGCAGGGCGAAGGCGTTGACGTCGGCGGAGTCGAGCAGCGTGAAGTGATAGCGCAGCCCCGGCCGGTGGCTGTGCGTCGCGACTTTTTCACCGACCTGCTGCACGTACGCCTGTAATGCGCTATCGGCGTAAACGCCGTATTGCTGGCGTACCTCCGCATCGCTTTTACGGCCGAGTTCGATCTCCTCGGATTCGGAGATCAGCGCCAGATCGCGCTGGCCGGTGACCGGGTTGGTGGCGCAGCCGGTGGCGATCAGGGCGGTCAGGATCAGGAGAATCAGGCGGGACATCGGCATAGGACGTGGTGTGATGTTTATTGGGTTGTACGCAGCATCGCCGGGTGTCGCAGACGCAGGCGCAGTTTGCCATCGTATTGCGTAATCCAACCACGGGCTTCGATATTCCGGTCACGCAGGGATTCGGGGCGGACACTAAAGTACCGCTCCCAGTCGGCGTGGGCAACCATAATGGAAAGGCGTGGCCCGAGGTCCAGGTAGACGTACTGGCGGCTGCGGCCGATGCGGCTTATGCGGCCCTGGATAAAACGGTAACCGGTCTGATCAGGACTCAGCCGGTCCGCGGAAAGAGGGGTAAAGTACGCGACCCCCCACAGCCCGCGGTGCTCCGCCCGGGCCCGGGCCTCGATGGCCTGGTAGCGCGCCAACCGATCCAGATTCGGCGGTATGGCGATGACACTGGCCAGGCCTTGTTGCAACAAGGCCTCTTCCGGGTCAGTGCCGTCCGCCAGCCTTAGGTGCGCGAGCAAACGGCCATACTGGTCATGGTCGTCCTCGCCGGTGACCAGGGTGATGGATTTTTTTGCCACCAGAGACTGCAACCGTTGACGTGCCTCCTGCGCCAGGGGTTCTTCGCGGGTCGGCGTACAGTCTTTGTCTCTGACGGGCGCGCGGGTGTCGGCGTGACAGGTGTGCGCCAGCTCCGGGGCGTTAATGCCGATCAGGCGCACATGGCGCCGGTCGGTCAGTACCAGGGTGTCGCCGTCGATGACAAAATCCACCTGCGCCGGCGGTGTGTCCGCCAGGCCCCGTGCAGCGGTGGCGGTCGGGATCGGGGCCAGGACGGCAATCGCCGCCCAAAACAAAAAGGCGCCGGTAAGCGGCGCCTTGGGTGGCCTGTTGCGGGGAGCAGTCACCTGCAAAGGGTTATTTCTTGGCGGCTATGCCGTATTTCTGGCGGAATTTCTCCACGCGGCCGCCGGTATCGACGATCTTCTGCTTGCCAGTGTAGAACGGATGGCAGGAGGAGCACACGTCCAGGTTGAGCTCGTGCCCAACGGTGGAACGGGTCACGAAGCTGTTGCCGCAGGCGCAGGTGACCTTGACGTCATTGTATTCGGGGTGCAGACCTTCTTTCATAACCTTACCTCAATCGGTTTTTGGGCGGCGTAAGGGCGCCCAAGGGCCGTGGATATTAAGCAAAAGTCGGCGCGGATGCAAGATCCAGCCTCTTCCAATATGAAATGATACTAAAGAGGCGTCCTATTTCTAACATGAAATGATACCGAACACCGCCCGGTTCTTGTTCATGATGAGGGATGAAAACCATCATGAACGCCACACAAATCAAGACCCTGGACCCGATACGCCAATTCCTCGAAGGGACCGGGGTAGTGGACCTGACCATCGACACCAAGGAAGACCGCTATGTCTGGATTCAGCACACCCTGATCCGACCCGTTACCGGCAGCTCAGCAAGGCCGATAAGGGGCTGTTACTGGGCTTCTTGCAGAAAGTCAGCGGCTATTCCCGGATCCAGATC
>JAYSOL010000419.1:0-4109 GCA_043723045.1 Gammaproteobacteria bacterium
GGTGATCGAGGCGGCGGCAGTTCAGCTCGGACGATTGTTCCACCTCGCGATACTCCTGCAGGAAGGTATCCCAATCCTGCCGCTGGGCAAGGTACTGCAACCACTTCAGGCGCAGATGGCCGCTCACCGGTGAGTCCTGGTTGCTGTTGATGAAGGTACGCAGGGATTCTTTCGATGTGTCGGGGATGCGGTCCTTGAGGTATTCGTAGTCCAGGTAGCCGCGCAGAATATAGTCGTCCAGCTCGCCGCGCAGCTGGCGGTAGCGCCGCAGGTCCCCGGACTTGATGGCGCCTTGCGCGGCCTGCCAGGTACGCCGGTCCTGCTCCTCGCTATCGGTGCTGGCGTGGGCCAAGGGCAGCAAACCGGTGCTGACGGCAATCAGGATGAAATGGAAAACGAAACGGGGCATCATGCTTGAGTATTATAGATAGCAAAACTCCAGAGTGTGTCCACTTCCGCGATCTAATCTGCAGGGACCCGACCAATGGTTATGGCGAGTGTTAATCCTTACACCGGCGCTAACGTAAAGACCTACGCTGCGTGGAACCATACGCAGATTGATGCGGTTATGCAACAAACGACGCACGCGGCAGCCTCGTGGAACGTGAGCTCGTTGCACAACAGAAGTGCAGTGCTACGGCAGGTAGCCAACCGCTTGCGCGCCAACAACGCGCACTATGCCGGCCTGATTACCCTGGAGATGGGAAAACCCGTACGCGAAGCACGGGCGGAGATCGAAAAATGCGCCTGGGGGTGTGACTATTACGCCGAGCATGCCGCGCGGTTTCTGGCGGACGAGGTCATCGAGAGCGACGCGCGCCGCAGTGTTGTCGCGTACCAACCCCTGGGAACGGTGCTGGCGGTGATGCCGTGGAATTTCCCTTTCTGGCAGGTATTCCGCTTCGCCGCACCCACGCTGATGGCGGGTAACGCCGCACTCCTCAAGCACGCCTCCAACGTGCCGCAATGCTCCCTGGCGATCGAAGAGATCTTCCGCAGCGCCGGCCTGCCGGAAAATGTGTTCCGCAGCCTGCTGCTGGATGGCGCGGGTGCCGAGGCGCTGATCGGCGACCCGCGCATCCAGGCGGTCAGCTTCACCGGCAGCGAGGCCGCCGGCCGGCGGGTGGCGGCGGCGGCCGGGGCGCACCTCAAGAAGAGCGTGCTGGAACTCGGCGGCTCGGATGCCTTTATCGTGCTGGCCGACGCCGACCTGGAACGGGCGGCGGAGGTAGGCGTGGCATCGCGCTTCCTCAACGCCGGTCAGAGCTGTATCGCGGCCAAGCGTATTATCATCGTGGACGCCATCGCCGCGGAATTCATCCAGATCTTCCGCCAAAAGGCCGCGGCCCTGGTGGTGGGGGATCCGTCGGACGAAGGCACGCACGTCGGGCCCATGGCGCGCGCCGATCTGCGCACGGAACTGCACCGGCAGGTAACAGACTCCATCCAGCAGGGCGCGCAGCCGCTGCTGGGTTGCACGCCCTTGCCGGGCGACGGTTTTTTCTACGCCCCCTCCCTGCTCGATCACGTGCGCCCCGGCATGCCGGCTTACGCAGAAGAACTGTTCGGGCCGGTGGCCTGCATCATCCGTGCAAAGGACGATGAGGATGCATTACGCATCGCCAACGACAACCGCTATGGCCTGGGCGGCAGTGTCTGGACGCGCAACGGGGACAAAGGCGAGGCCTACGCCCGCCGCCTGCAGTGCGGTGCGGCGTTCGTTAATGGACTGGTGAAAAGCGATCCACGCCTGCCCTTCGGCGGCATCAAGGCGTCGGGTTACGGGCGCGAGCTGTCGGTGCACGGCATACGGGAGTTCGTCAACGCCAAGACGCTATGGATAAAATAACGCCCGTATCTCAACGCACCGGTCGTTTGTACGCCCAGCCCAGAATCGCCGCGCCAATGATGATCATCGGCAGACTCAACAGCTGGCCCTGGGTCAAGGGTCCCAGCACAAATCCCAGCTGCGCATCCGGCTCGCGCACGAACTCCACGCCAAAGCGGAACACGCCGTAGAGCATACCGAACAGCCCGGTCACCGCACCGGTCGGGTGCGGCTTGCGCGAGAACAGCCAGAGTATGATCAACAGCACCAGGCCTTCGAGGGCCGCCTGATACAGTTGCGACGGATGGCGCGGCAGCACGCCGGCGTTGCGGAACACCATGCCCCAGGGCACGTCGGTGACCCGCCCCCACAACTCCTGGTTGAGGAAGTTGCCGATGCGTCCGGCGCCCAGGCCAATGGGCACCCAGGGGGCGAGGAAGTCGGCCACCTGGAGAAACGATTTTTGCTGCGTGCGCCCCCACAGCCACATGGCCAGCATCACACCGACGAGCCCGCCGTGAAACGACATGCCACCGTCCCATACACGGAACACCGACCAGGGGTTGGCGAGGTAGACGTTCAGATTGTAAAACACCACGTAGCCGAGGCGCCCGCCGAGGATCACGCCGAGGGCGCCATAGAACACGATGTCCGATACCTGCTCCGGCGTCCAGCCGGATCCCGGTTGTTTGGCGCGCCGGCCCGCGAGCCACCACAACGCGACAAAACCGATGACATACATGAGGCCATACCAGTGCACCTGCACAGGACCGAGCTGGAGGGCGACGGGATCGATATTCGGAGCAGTGAGCATGTTGATCAGCCTTGAAGGTATTTTTTAAAGTATTCTATGTGAATCGCACGAGTAGGGTGGGCATCGCCCACCAAGCGCGGCTACGGACCTGGTTTTCGTCACTCAATTCGGCAATACGCGGGCAAAGATCGCCTTGAGATAAGACGTCTCGGGTATTGCCGGGTGTTGCGGGTGATCCGGCCCCTGATGCCCCTGCTCCACCACCTGCAGATAGCGGTCCACGTGGCGGCTGGTATGCAGCAGTATCTCCTGCAGGTCCTCGCGTTTCAGGTGATAGGAGCAGGAGGCGGATACCAGGATGCCATCCTTTGCCAGCACCTGCATGGCCATCTGGTTGAGGCGCTGGTAGGCGCGCGTGCCTTCCTTGATGTCCTTGCGGCGTTTGATGAAGGCCGGTGGATCGAGCACGATGACGTCGAAGCGCTCGCGTTGCGCACGCAGATCTCTCAGCGCCTCGAAGGCGTCCGCCTCCTGAACCAAGACCTTGTCCTCGAGACCGTTGAGGGCGACATTGGCGCGCGTCCAGTCCACCGCCTTGGCGGAGGTATCGATGCAGGTCACGTGTTCGGCGCCGCTGGCCGCGGCCTGCAGGCCCCAGGCACCGAGGTAACAGAACAGATCGAGCACCCGCTTGCCCCGCACATAGCGGCACAGACGTCCGCGATTCACGCGCTGGTCGTAAAACCAGCCGGTCTTCTGGCCGGTGATCACCGGCGCGTGGAAGCGCACGCCGTTCTCTTCCAGCTCCACCATCTCGGGCACCGTGCCGTGCGCGGTCTCGACATAACTCGGCAGGCCCTCCACCGCACGGCTGGCGCTGTCATTGCGCAACAGGATGGCGCTCGGTCGCAGGACTTTGTCCACCGCGGCGACGATCTCCGTCTTCAGCCGCTCCATGCCGGCGGTGGTGATTTGGATCACCACCACATCGCCGTAGCGATCCACCACCAGGCCGGACAGCCCATCGCTGTCGCCGAACACCAGACGGTAATAAGGGGAGTCGAACAAACGGGCGCGCAAGGACAGGGCCACGTTGAGGCGGTGCACCAACAGGGATTGGTCGAGCACCAGGGCCGGATCGCGGCTCACCAGACGGGCGCTGATCAGGGTATGGGGATTGATGTAACCGGTGCCGATGGCCTTGCCCGCGGCGTCCTCGATACGTACCGGCTGCCCCGGTTCGAAGCCGGTGAGGGGCGTGGCGACGATGTCGATCTCGTTGCTGAATACCCATACATGGCCGGCACGCAGGCGACGTTCTTCGTTTTTCTTCAGGCGTAACGGTGCAAGTTCCATACACATTTCCAAAGCAACTGCGCAAGCTTAAGGGAAAGCGCGGAAAATAGGAAATAGGGAATAAAAAGATATGTAGGTTGGGTTTACCCTAAAGGGCACGCGAGCCCGAAGGGCGGTGCGTGTGTTGTTGGGGCTTCAGCCCCTTACAACCACGGCCTACCCCTTGCGGGT
>JAYSOL010000420.1:0-2264 GCA_043723045.1 Gammaproteobacteria bacterium
TTGAAACGCCCAGCCCATTCCACCAGTTCCTTTTGTCCCGCGTGGGCGGAGAATCCACCGAGGGTGTGGACGTGTGCCCTGACCGCGATGGGTTCACCCAGCAGCGGGAGTTTTTTCGCGCCATCCACCAGCGCGCGACCCGGTGTGCCCTGCGCCTGGAAGCCGACGATGATCACGTGCGCTTCTTTGCGCCACAGGTTGTACTTGAGGTGGTGGCGGATGCGCCCGCCGTTGCACATGCCGCTGCCGGCGATGATGATGGCGCCGCCGGTGATGCGGTTGATGGCCATGGACTCTTGCGTGTCGCGCGTGTACTGCAAGGGTGGCAGGAAGGCCTGCGGGTTGCCGCCGCTTTTGCCGAGGGCGGCGAGGGCCTGCTTGTCGAACAGCCGTCGATGGCGTAGATGCACCTCGGTGGCGGCGATGGCCATGGGGCTGTCGAGGAACACCTTCTGTTGTTTCAACCGGCCCGCCTGGTACAGTTCGCCCAGGCGGTAGAGGATTTCCTGGGAGCGGCCCACGGCGAACGCCGGGATCAGCACATTGCCGCCGCTGTCCGCGGCCTCGTCGAGGATGGCGGCGAACTCGTCCAGCGTCTCCTGCAGGGAGCGATGGTCGCGGTCGCCATAGGTGGACTCCAGCAACAACACGTCGGCATCGGTGATAATGGCCGGGTCCGGCATGAGCGGCGCGTAGCGGTTGCCCAGGTCGCCGGAGAACACGAGTTTTTTCTGCCGTTCGTGGCTGCTGGCCCACACTTCGACGATGGCCGAACCGATGATATGACCGGCGTCGCGCAGGCAGGCCTCGACGCCGGGTGCGACAAAAAACCTTTCGTCATAATTGATCGGTCGGCACAGTTGCAGGGCCTGCTCCACGTCTTCCTGGGTATACAGCGGGGTGCTGAGTGTCCGGCCGGCGCGCTGCCGGCGGCGGTTCTCCCAATCCACATCCTTGGCCTGCAGGAACGCCGCATCCTTGAGCATGATCTGCATCAGGTCGAGGGTCGGGCGGGTGACGTAGACCGGACCACGGTAGCCTTCGCGCACCAGCTTGGGCAGCAGACCCGAGTGGTCGAGGTGGGCGTGCGACAGGATCACGCCATCAAGGGTCGCGGGCTTGAAGGGAAAGCGTCGCTGGTTCTGCCGCTCCGTTTCGGGCGACCCCTGGAACAGGCCGCAGTCCAGCAGTACCCGGCTGCCGGGTGTATCCAGCAGGTAGCAGGAGCCGGTGACCTGTTGGGTGGCGCCGTAAAAGGTGAGTTTCGGCATGGGGTAGGGGCGCCGCCCAGGCGGCGCGGAATTATTTCAGCGTCTTGACGCCGCTCGGGGTGCCGAGGATCAGCACATCCGCCGGCCGGCGGGCGAACAGGCCGTTGGTGACCACGCCCACGATGTTGTTGAGCTTTTCTTCCAGTTCCACCGGGTTGAGTATCTTCAATCCGCGCACGTCCAGGATCACATTGCCGTTGTCTGTGGTGAAGCCCGTGCGCAGGATCGGCTCACCGCCGAGTTTGACGATTTCGCGCGCCACGTAGCTGCGCGCCATGGGGATGACCTCCACCGGCAGGGGGAAGGCGCCCAGCACATCCACCAGCTTGGTCTCGTCCGCCACGCACACGAAGGTCTTGCTCGCCGCGGCCACGATCTTTTCCCGGGTCAGGGCGCCGCCACCGCCTTTGATCAGGTGCAGGTGGCGGGTGGACTCGTCGGCACCGTCCACGTACAGCGCCAGGCCGCCGGTGGCGTTGAGGTCGAGCACCGGGATGCCGTGTTTCTTCAGGCGTTCGGCGGTGGCATTGGAACTCGCCACCGCGCCTTCGATCTTTCCCTTGATCGCCGCCAGGGCATCGATGAAGTGGTTAGCGGTGGAGCCGGTGCCGACACCGATGATGCTGCCGGCCTCGATGTATTCCAAGGCCGCCCGGGCGGCGGCCTTTTTCATTTCGTCCTGGGTCATTGCTCCCCCTGTGTTCGTCGTTGGGATGAGCATACCGGTTGTATGCGCAATAAAAAAGAGCCGGACAGCGCTGTTTTTGGTAGATTACGCCCATGCCACAACGCTATTTAGAAAAGATACTCACTACCCGCGTCTACGAAGTCGCGCGTGAGACGACCCTCGATCCCGCGCCCAACCTCTCGCGGCGCCTGAACAACCGCGTCTGGCTGAAGCGTGAAGACCAGCAACCGGTGTTCTCGTTCAAGCTGCGCGGTGCCTATAACAAAATGGCCGGCCTGTCGCCGCAGGCCCTGGCGCGCGGTGTG
>JAYSOL010000421.1:0-4463 GCA_043723045.1 Gammaproteobacteria bacterium
CGACGTGCTGAACGTGGAGGACTGGCCGATCTGGACCAAGGAGGTCTCGACCTTTGAATGGACCTACGACAGCACCGAGGTGTGTTACATCCTGGAGGGCGAGGCCATCGTCACGCCGCAGGATGGTGAGCCGGTTACCCTGCGCGCCCAGGACCTGGTCAACTTCTCCGCCGGTCTGCACTGCACCTGGCAGGTGGTCGAACCTATCACCAAGCATTATCTGCTGAAACCCACCAACGCGCCGGGGTGAACTCTACAACCTGGAATTACGGTACCTTGAAAAATACCCTTGATACCGTCCTGGCCTACCACCAGCGCACCAAGCACCATTTGCAACGCTATGCCGCGGGGCCGGACGGATTGGACTGGAAAAATCAGCCGGACCCTTTCCGCCATTTTACCGGCTGCCCACAACGGGAATTGCCTTTGCTGGCGGAGTCGCCTCGGCCTCGTTATGCCGATCTTTACAAGCCGGGCGAAATCGCGCCGCACACATTGACGCTGAACAGCATCGCTGCCCTGCTTGAACTCTCCTTTGGCCTCTCCGCATGGAAGCAGCACGGGGATCAGCGCTGGGCCCTGCGTTGCAATCCCTCCAGCGGCAATTTACACCCCACTGAGTCGTATGTAGTGGTGGAAAACGTCCGGGATATGGAGGACGGTGTGCACCATTATGTGAGCCGCGATCACTTACTCGAACATCGCTGCCGGTTCGACAGGACGGCCGCCGGAAGCGCAAACCTGTTGCCAGCCGATGCCTTTCTGGTGGGCCTGTCGTCTATCCATTGGCGCGAGGCATGGAAATATGGCGAGCGCGCCTACCGCTATTGCCAGCACGATGCGGGCCATGGGATCGCCGCCGTCCGCTATGGGGCGGCGCTGCTCGGTTGGCATGCGCGGGTATTGACGTCGTGGAGTGACGCGGATATCGCTGCCCTGCTTGGCGTTGACCGGGAGTTTGACTTTCGCGAGGCAGAACGTGAACACCCGGATGTCATGTTGCTGGTGACCACCCGGCGGCCTGGTTCTACGGAGGATGATTGGACGAACGACGCTCTGCTGCGCGCCGCACGCAGCGGACTATGGCACGGACATGCCAATGTGCTCTCTCACCATCACCTGCACGCCTGGCCAGTGATCGACGAGGCGGCATCGGCCTGCACGAAGCCCGAGACACGGGAGACCGCCTGGCAGGCGCCCGCCCTTCCCGATCCGCTCCGGTGTGACGGCGACCAGTCCGCCCTAGGCATCATCCGGCAACGGCGCAGCGCGCAGGAATTCGATGGCGTCACACCGGTGCCGGCAAGCACCTTCTACCGGATGCTGGACATGACCTTACCGCGTTGCGCCATACCCCCGTGGGATGCCATAGGCTGGGCACCGCGCATACACCTCGCATTGTTCGTCCATCGCGTTGACGGGCTTGCGCCTGGGCTCTATCTGTTCCTGCGTAACCCGCAGAGCGAAGAAATGCTGCGTACGGCATTATCCGCCGGGTTCGAGTGGGTTCGAGTGCAAGGGTGTCCCACGCATCTCCCACTCTTCCGGCTGGTTACGTCGGATGCACGCAATGCGGCGCGCACCTTGTCGTGTCATCAGGACATCGCCGCGGATGGCGCCTTCAGCCTCGGCATGTTGGCCGAATACGAAATAAGTCTGGCCGGGGCGCCGTGGGTTTACCGTCAACTGTTTTGGGAAGCCGGTATCCTGGGCCAGGTGCTCTACCTCGAGGCCGAAGCGGCAGGCGTGCGCGGCACCGGCATCGGCTGCTACTTTGACGATGCGGTACATGAGGTGCTGGGCATCAAAGACCATGGGTTACAAAGCCTGTACCACTTCACCGTCGGCGCGGCCCTGGCGGACACCCGCCTGCAGACGCTGCCGGCGTATGCGCATTTAGAAAGATCTTGAAGAGCGGCAACAATACAAATGACACTTATGTGAAAATCATGAATCCTGAATGGGTGGTCACAGGACTCGCCCACTGGGCCCGGACCTCCGCATCTCCATCCCCGCGAATCAGATTATTTTTCGTAATTTAGCCAACAAAGACTTGTCGTGAAAACAAAATTGGCGTTTAATTCGTCAACAGTAACTCTTTGCCATACGGATACTGTATTGACGCAGACCAACTGTCTCTCTGCCGCTTTTCCTCCGGCACGGTCGATAGACCGAGGGGTAGTCGACGGTTCTGGTAGCGTTATTTTTCCTTTCGCTGTAGCCAATAAAAACAATGGTTTAAATAAAATAGGGGCGGGCTTGAACCCCCCCGGTTGCCGTATTTCATCGCCCCGGGGTGGGGTCTAACGGTTGTTAGGGTGCTAAAGGAGACATTCATGACTACTCAAAAACTCGAAGGCGGCTGCCAGTGCGGGGCGGTCCGATACCAAATAATCGGCGAGCCGGTGATGACGGCCATCTGCCACTGCTCCATCTGCCGCCGTGCCAGTGCCACTTCATCCATGTCCTGGGCGATGTTCAAGAAGCATCAGGTGACTTTTATCAAGGGCGAGCTCGCGCATTATACGTCCTCCCCTGAGGCGGAACGGTGCTTTTGTCCTATCTGCAGCACGCAGATCTGTCTGACGGCCAGTTACCTTCCCGGCCTGATCGACATGACCCTCGGCAGCCTCGATCGTTCGGACGCGATCACCGCAACGCTACACTACTGGGGGACGCGACGCTTACCTTGGGCTCGGTTTGCCTACAGCATTCCCAAGGTACGCGAACCTCTGTCTGCCGAGACCGTCGCGGGCTAACCCCATTGAATTCCCGCTGACCCGGGCACCTCTGGCCCCTGTCCCTGCTGACACAACGCTGTCAGCAGGGGGTTGTTATGCTCCTGCGCGCTGTCCAACAGCCACCCGGGTATCGCCCGGCCGAGCTGTGGAAAGAGAGGAGGAATAGTGTCGATAAATACGGCGTGCTGCAGACCAATCCCGTTGGTCACTGCTGATCGGCGATCTCCCGCTGCAAGCGCTCCACCTGATCAAGGATCGCCGAAAATCCGTGGCCGAATTCGGTGAGCTGGTATTCAACCCGCGGAGGTGATTCGGGAAAAGCGGTTTTACTCAGGATACCGAACTTGACGAGTTTGCGCAGACGTTCATTCAATACTTTCGCCGTGAGGCCGTCGATGGCATGCTCCATGGCGCCAGGACGACGCACGTCACGCCGCACCAGGTCGATCACCGTGAGCGACCATTTGCAGCCGATGATGTCCTCAAGCATGCGGGCAACGGGAATGGCCGCAGTGTTTTTCTCATTCACCATCAATAATCCTTACCAAAAAGTGCCTACGTTACCGTTTGGTGCCCGGTTTTCATCGCCGTCGCCTATGGCTAGAGTGTGACGCACGTGGCGCATGCGCGCCACCACTACCTCTATTCACCGGAGCATACCATCATGAAAACTGCTGCACTCGCTATCGCTACTTCGCTCATCCTATCCCCAGCCCTGGCCGCCGATAGCGCCAAGGTGCCCTATCCGGAAGGATATCGCCACTGGCACCACGTGAAAAGCATGGTCATCGAACCGGGGCATGCCCTCCATGCGACCTTCGGCGGTCTACATCACCTGTACGCCAACAAACCCGCCGTGGCCGGCTACAAGACCGGCAAATTCCCCGATGGCGCGGTGATCGTGTTCGATTTACTCGAGGCGAAATCCGGCGACCATGCAGTGACCGAAGGCGCGCGCAAAATCGTCGGCGTGATGCACAAAGATAAAAAGAAATTTGCCACCACCGGCGGCTGGGGCTTCGAGGGTTTTAAGGGCGGGATCAAGACCGAGCGCGCCGTTGGCAACAATGCTGTGACGGCTTGCTTCACTTGCCACGAAAGTGAAAAGCCCAACGACTACGTTTTCAGTCGGGATCGTGACTGAGTAGACTGGCGTGGCGCGATAGCATGCGCCCCGCGAGGACTTGTGACACTCCCCGTCGCCTGCCTGAACCATTACCCATCGGTGCAAACTAACCCCGGGCTTAGCCCGGGTTCTGGTGAAAACTGCTGAAGAACGGGGTGGCGCCTAGGGTGAGTTACGGCGCAAAACCCGCGTCTAACCCAGCCTACCAAACCTGACGCGGCGGCGGATAAGTGCCTTAAGTAGCACCATGGCTCTCCAACCCGCGTTTTCCTTACTTCTTCTTGGTCGTTGTACCATTCTTCTTGGTCGCTGGGCGCTTCTTCTTGCTGATCTCGGCCTTAAGCATATCGCGCTCGCTCCTGCACTTGGCGGCCTCATCATGCGCCTGCTTGATGGACTGCTCCATGCTGGCCATAGCGGCCGTTTTCTCGGCCAGCTGGCTATTGGTACTGGCGACCTGCTGCTCGAGACTGACGGCCTTTTGCTCAAGACTGGCGACCTTCTGCTTCAGTTCTTCCCGCTCCTTCGCACCACAACCGGCGAGTCCCGTGGCCAGCACAACAGCAATCAGCGTCACAGCAATCCGACGACCCATA
>JAYSOL010000422.1:0-2541 GCA_043723045.1 Gammaproteobacteria bacterium
TGCCATCGGCGCTCAGGGCTATCGCGTTGCCGAAGCTGTCGCCGACTCCAGGGTTCGATGCTTTCACGTAGGCCTGTTGTAACCACGTGGTCCCGCTGCGGGTAAAGACATATACCGCACCCGATACGTCAGCGCCGTTGAGCGTGACGGTCTCGGAGGGTGCGCTGGGAACGATGCCACCCACAGCACTGTCTTCAAAATATGCTCCCACTGCAAGCGTGTTGCCATCGGCACTCAGTGCGACCGAGTAGCCGAAATTATCGCCGAACTCAGTATTACTTGCCTTGAAATAGCCAATGGCACCGGCCATCACACTCACCGCGCTGATACTCACCGACGGCAAGCAGGTCTCGGCATCACACGCTTCCAGCAGAAATTGAGCTTGAGGCCAATTAATGCGATGGACGCCGATATCCCAGTTGTAACTAGTCGTGCTCACGTCGCCTGAGACAACCGTAAAGCCCGAAGCCCCACCCGCGTTGTAACTCACTCGGTAGGTCGCCGCGCCCGACACTGCAGCCCAGTTGAAACGCAGTTGTTTGAGACCGGCGCTGACTGTGAGCGCCACGGGATCGGCTGGCGCAACCGCAACGGAATTCGATACGACCGGCGCTCCAGAACTGGTGCCGGTTTGCGCCAGCGGCGTGACTTCGGCGGTAATGGTTTTTTCTGCATCTCCCAGCATCAGGGTGTATGTCCGGCTAGTTGCTCCGCTGATGGCCGCGCCATCACGCAACGAGCGGAATTGACTGCCGGCCGCGGGCTCGGCGTCATTTTCGGGATCGGTGTAGGTGTAACTGACCGTGAGTACATCCCCCACTTGGTTCTGATTATTGCCGGTGACTTGCACATTACTCGCCACTGGGGAGTCGTTGTTGGTGCTGGCATCGCGCGCCGCACCGCTGCATCCGGCCAAGCCTGTCAGCACGAGGCTGCCCAGAATTCCTACGCTGTGAAACAGTGGCCTGCCTTCTATGTTGTTTCCGTTAACCGCACCAACACTGGGCGGTATGCAAACCTTCGAAAAGTCCGATTTATCGCCCGGGGGCTGATCGAGTCGACGATTGCGTCCTATATTCGCATTTTTTCTTCGACTTGGCCGTCGGGTGATTCCATTTCGAGGGATATTTTTGGCGCATCGCCTGAGTCGGCTTTGCCGGTGTACAGCCAGGTAAACCTCAATCTAAACACCGGGGAAAGAGGCGGGTTGGTCACCTATTAGCATCACATCGTAGCTCTCGATGCGCTCCAGCAAAATGTTTCCATTGCTGTTGTTTTTGGCCGGGCGAGCCGAACGCGGGTGAGCTGTGCGGCCACGCGTCATCCATCAGCATTGAATCCAGGTTCATGATGCGATGAAAAAGACCGCTGGATTCTCCAACTTTACATTTGGCAAATAGGCGGATTCGATGTAAGGCAGATCGTCGGTCGTGACCTTGTCACGACGCTTGAGCCACATAAGCATTTCCCCCAGTGTGTTGCGTACGGCTGGGGGATGGTGTGCGATGCGTGGCGGGGACGTCAAACCATCACCGGCGCACTACGCCAGGAGGGGTCGGGGGGCGCGCGGCCCACCCCGACGACCACTAATATAAATACACCGCTCCGGCGGAAGAAGCCGTGTTATCACCCTGTCCTGGCAGGGTGTTGTTTACGCCGGTGGCGACACTGCCTTCGCTCATCGCTCCGACAGCAAGCGTGTTGCCATCGGCGCTTACGGCAATCGAGCGGCCGAAGGAGTCGCCGTTACCAGTATTCGATGCCTTCACGTAGGCTTGCGGGGCCCAAGTAGCAGCGCTGCGGGTAAAGACGTACGCCGCACCGGAAGTTCCGGAATTTGAGTCGTTGGGCGTGGCTGTCTCATCGGGTGCGCCGGGAGTAATGCCGGTTTTCGCACTGTCTTCGTCAAATGCCCCGACCGCGAGCATATTGCCATCGGCACTCAGAGCGACTGCAAAACCGAAGTAGTCATTTGCCCCGGTGTTCGAAGCCTTCACGTAGGCTTGCTGGGTCCACATGTTATCGCTGCGGGTAAACACGTACGCCGCGCCGGAGCTCCAGGCACAGTTGACCGGACTCGTAGCTGTGCAGTCATTCACCTGATTTCCGCCTATACCCGTGGCGGCGCTGCGTTCGCCAGACGCCCCGACCGCGAGCGTGTTGCCATCGGCGCTCAGGCCGACCGAGTTGCCGAACGCCCCACTAACTCCGGGGTTGGCGGCCTTTACGTAGGCCTGCTGGGACCACGTGGTGGAGTTGCGCGTAAAGACGTACACCGCGCCGGAAAACTCAGCGCAATTTGTTACCGGGATTGTGGCGCATCCGTCGGTCTGATTACCCGCACTGTCTTCGGCATATGCGCCGACCGCGAGCGTGTTGCCATCGGCGTTCAGCGCGACCGCGATGCCGAACATGTCGTTGACCCCGGTATTTGACGCTTTCACGTAGGCTTGTTGGGACCAGGTCGTGGCGCTGCGGGTGTAAACGTACACCGCGCCGGATCCAGAAGCTCCGTTGGGCGCGGCTGCCTCGGTGGGTGCA
>JAYSOL010000423.1:0-2607 GCA_043723045.1 Gammaproteobacteria bacterium
TCGACAGCACCCTCGGCCGGCCGCTGACGGACTTCGTCGTGGATCAGCAAGCGGCCGCCGACCTGGCGGTGGCAAAACTGAGCCGGCTGCGGGAAAAGAACCGCGAGCTCTGCCTGCGCAGCGCCAACGGCAAACAACTGTGGCTGCATCTCGATGCGGAAGCGCAAACCGATGCCGACGGCCGCTTCACCGGCGTCATCGCCACCCTCGGCGACATCACCCAGAGCGTCGAGCTGAACAAACTGCTGACGAAATATCAGGAAGAACTTTACCATCTGTCCATCACCGATCCGCTTACCGGCCTGTACAACCGCCGGCACTTCGATGCGCAGCTCGACGTGATCCTCGCCGATCACCTGCCCAGACATGAACCGGTTTGCCTGCTGATCATCGATCTGGACGGATTCAAATTCATCAACGACACCTACGGCCACCCGTTCGGCGACAAGGCCCTGCGCGCCATCTCCACCCTGCTCACGGCGATGTTCCGCAGCCAGGACTACGTGGCGCGCCTGGCGGGTGACGAATTTGCCGTGATCCTCAGAAAGACCGGCCTGGAGGACGCGACCCGCATCGCCAACAAGCTGCACGCCGCCATCAGCACCACCCAGCTGGAACTCGCGGTGGGCGAATGCCAGCTGCGTTGCAGCATCGGTGTGGCGTCCGCGCCGATGCACGGGCAAAACGCCCAGGACCTGGTGAGTGCCGCCGACGTGGCGCTGTATCACAGTAAACGCCGCGGGCGCAACCGTGTGGAAGTGCTGTCGCCGGACAACAGCAAGGCCGTGATGTCGATTTTCAACCAGGGCTTTCAGCTGCGTGCGGCCCTCGGGCAGGGCAATCTGGTGCCGGCATTTCAACCGATCTGCGACATCCACACCGGACTACCCATCGCCTACGAGGCGCTGGCGCGCATGCGCCACAACGGCGAAATGATTCATGCCTGCGACTTCATCACCGTCGCCGAGGAACTGGGCCTGACGCGCGAGATCGATCTGCACATCATCGAGCAGTCGTTGCTGCTGGCGCCGGCCGGTTACGGCCTGTTCCTCAACATCGATCCGCGCTCGTTCAACGACCCGGATTTCGTCAACAACCTCACGGCCCTGCTGGAACCGGCGTGCCGGGCGCAACGATCCATCACCATCGAAATCACGGAACGCGAGAACATCATCATCACCGATACTCTGTTGGCGGCCATCCGCGAGCTGCGCAGCCTCGGCTGCAAACTCGCGCTGGATGACTTCGGCAGCGGCTATTCCACCTATCGTTTCCTCAACTTGTTCCGTCCGGAATATCTCAAGATCGAAGGCGCCTTCGTGCGCGGCATGCTCGACCACGAATCCAACCGCAAGATCGTCCACCACATCCACGAACTGGCCACCTCCTTCGGTGTCCAGACCATCGCCGAAAGCGTGGAGAACGAAGCCACCCTCATTGCATTGCGCCGCATGGGCATCGCCCACGCCCAGGGTTGGCATATGGGTGTTGCGCAATTCAACGGAAAAACCACCACGGCTAGCGTCTGATTCTCCCCCGACCGCAGCACCCTTGACACCCCAAACCAATCCGCATAGATTGCACCCCTGTCAGGTGCCCCGTGGATGCACGCATCCCCGGGGTGAAACGGGAAGTTGGTGAGCTCCAGACATCCAGTCCGGAACGATTCCAACGCTGCCCCCGCAACGGTAATCGAGTTGCGTTGAATCACGCGGCGCGCGCCAGCGCACGCAAGCCACTGTGTCCGGACTTTGGGCGCGGGAAGGCGATTCGACGCGAAGACTCGTGAGCCCGGAGACCGGCCTGGCACTGTGGCAACGTCGCGGAGGGCGAACGGTCGCGCATGGGCCCGTCCCGTTCCGACCTTACTCAACTCCCGGCGTTTCCCGCCAAAACCATCCTTAAACTATTATCGTGCACGGTGGGTGCACCGGGAGTATTACTTTGCGTACCCTTTATCTTGGGGCGGCCTCCGCCCTATTTCTGATCCCTTTATCCAGTCTGGCCGCCGATAACACGACGGACGAGATTGTCGTCACCGCCACCCGCACCGCACAAACCGCCGACGCCTCCCTGGCATCGGTCAGCATCATCACCCGCGCCGACATCGAGCGCAGCCAGGCCAGTTCCGTGGCCAAACTGATCACCGGCGAGATCGGCGTCGACAGTGCAGTGAGCGGTGGCTATGGCAAGAACGCCAGCCTGTTTCTGCGCGGCACCAACTCAGGGCATGTATTGGTATTGATCGACGGCATGCGCGTGGGCTCCGCCACCTCCGGAACCTACCCTTTCGAATTCCTGCCACTGAACGAAGTCGAGCGCATCGAGATCGTGCGCGGCCCGCGCTCCAGCCTGTACGGCTCCGAGGCCATTGGCGGCGTGATCCAGATCTTCACGCGCAAGGGCAAGGAAAAATTCAATGCCGAGGCGGAAGCGGGATACGGCACGTATCGCAGTGGCCAGTTGGGGGCGGGCGTCTCAGGCGATGTCGATGGTACGTACTACAGCGTACATGCCAGTCGCTTTAACACCCAAGGCTTTGATGCACGCAAGAACAATGCCCCTCTACCCACCGGTCCCACGTCCAACGAACCGGACAAAGACAGC
>JAYSOL010000424.1:0-1886 GCA_043723045.1 Gammaproteobacteria bacterium
GTGCGACCGCCAGGATCATCACCTGCATGCCGAGTACGCCCGTCAGCGCCAGACGGCGCAATTTATGCTTGCGTTCGTTCTCCAGTATCTGTTGCTGGCGATCAGGGTTGTAGGGGTGGGCGAGATAGCCGATACGGCTCACCGCCTGCAGAATCTCACTCAGGTGTATGCGGCTGTCGTCCCAGCGGACGCGTGCCCGGTGGGTGGCGTAGTTGATCTGTGCGGACAATACCCCGGGCAGGCTGGCCAAATGACGTTCATTCAACCACACACAGGCGGCACAGGTAATCCCTTCGAGAATAAGGGAGGCCTCGCGCAGCGAGCCGGACTCGGCGTGTACGAAACTTTTCTGAATATCCGGGTGGTCATAAAGGGCGGCCTGCCGCAGAAACTCGGGCACCAGTTCGCGGCCGGTGGGGGCGGCCTCGGTGCGGTAGCGGTAGTAATCCGTCAGATGGCTGTGGACGATGGCCTGCGCCACCGCGGCGCAGCCACCACAGCACATGGGTCGAGACGCCCCGTCAACCTCGACGCTGAAACTACTGCCCCGGGGTACGGGCAAGCCGCAATGGTAGCAGGAGGAAGGGGATAAAAGCGGGAGGGTCATGGGACAATGGGCGGCGATGGTCGGTATGGCAGCATTGCGTTAGTGAATACTGTGGGCGATAGCGTTAGACTGAACCAACTGGGTAAGGTCCACCGTCGGCGCGTACGACATTTCAGGGTGGTGGTAGGGATGCATCATGCCGCAATGGTCGGCATACCGATTTTAAATAATTACTCCGAAATTAAAGACATTTAGATGCACGCGCGCATAAACTGTCCATTTATTGGAGATTTTCGTCCCTTACCGACGGCCGACCATGCAGAAAAACGAATCCAGTGCCCTTTCACATAAAATTGCCTGCAGCGATTGTACGCTTTTCCAGTTGTGCCTGCCTGTCGGCATGGATGCCACGGATCTGGCAAGGCTGGAGGGCATCATACAGCGCCGCCGCCCCCTGCAGCGGGGTGAGTTCGTGTTTCGCATGGGGGAGGGTTTTCATTCCATCTATGCGGTGAGCTCGGGGTCGGTAAAGACCTATATCCTGACCGAGGACGGCCGCGAGCAGGTCACCGGCTTCCACTTGCCGGGGGAGCTATTGGGTCTGGATGCCATCAGCGGCGAGGTCCATCCCTGTACGGCGCGCGCCCTGGAGACCACCAGCCTGTGCGAAATTCCCTTCGACCGATTGGAGACGCTGTGGGCGGCCATTCCCGCTTTACCGCGCCAGGTCATGCGGGTGATGGGTCAGGAGATATTGCACGACCAGACCCTGCTGATGCTGATGTCTAAAAAGAATGCGGAGGAGCGGTTGGCTGCCTATCTGCTCAACCTGTCCATGCGCTTCGGGCGGCGCGGCTACTCGGTGCGGGAATATAACCTCAGTATGTCGCGCAGCGATATCGGCAATTACCTGGGCCTCGCGGTGGAAACCGTGAGCCGGATTTTTACCCGGTTTCAGGACGAGGGCGTGCTCAGCGTACAACGCAAACACGTGCAACTGCTCGACCTGGAGCGGCTCAAGGCGCTGGCGGGGGCGCTGGACCGCGGCGCTGATCCGACGACGTTTTCCTCCCAACCCGCCGCCGACCTGGGCTGACCGGGGCACAGGTGTCTACACATCTTATCTCTGAGCATCCCTGGTCCTTCCACGCAAGTGGGAAGGCCAGGGTGGGCCTTCTGTCGTAGGTTGGATTGCGCCCTTCGGGCGTAACCCAACAAAACCCCGCCGACGTGGCGGAAGCACCGACGCTGCCCCACCCTGTCCGCGAAAAAATGTCGGGTTACGCTACGCTCTTGTCCCCGCAATGTGGCCCTCATTTATGGGCCATGGGGGAACCCG
>JAYSOL010000425.1:0-2634 GCA_043723045.1 Gammaproteobacteria bacterium
CAAGCCAACCTGCGTTTTGCCCTGACGGTCGAGCCGGGAAATGCCGATGCCCTTGCCTACCGCGACCAGGTGGTGGCTCTGCGCGCAAAGCAGGCGCCGACGCTCCCGTCCACCATCGGGCTGGAGCGGCGCATCAATCCCTTCCTGCGGGCGGACGAACCGACGGTGCGTGCCGCGGTGGAAGAACATGCCCAACAGGGACTCGATACGGCGCTGGACGTCTTTGCCGCCCTGCGCCGATGGAAGGATCACTTTAAATGACGAGAGGAAATCATTGATTAATTGGGTTGACGATTCCGTCTCTGACCCCTACCATTAAAAAATATGAATAAAACCAAAGTTTCACGCCAGGCCCTGTTCAAACTTAGCCTGCTTACCGCGCTGTTGTGCTCGGCTGGCTGCGCCACCGTTTCTCAGGACGTATCCACCCAGCAAGCCGACGAGTCGGCCGATCTCGATGCCCGCGTCGTCGTCGCCGAGAAGGAACCCGCTCTCAGCAGCGACAAAGCCGACGCCATCACCCCCGCTGGGGCTGCCAAATCACAGGCCGACACGGATGCGCCCGCCGTGAAAATCGTGCAGGCCGCCCCGGCCGCCACCGGCGACAACACCAATCTCTGGGAACGCATCCGTGCGGGGTACACCCTGCCCGTCCTCGACAGCCCCTATATCAAGCGCCACGAGCAATGGTTCGCCAACAACCCGGAATACATGGAGAACATGATCAACCGGGCACGGCTCTACCTCTACTACATCGTGGAAGAGGTGGAAAAGCGCGGCATGCCCATGGAGATAGCCCTCCTGCCGGCCATCGAAAGCGCCTACCAGCCCCATGCTTACTCGCGCGCAGCTGCCGTGGGTTTGTGGCAATTCATCCCGTCCACCGGTCGTCTGTACGGCCTGAAGGCCAACTGGTGGTATGACGGGCGACGTGACGTCATGGCCTCCACCCAGGCCGCGCTGGACTACCTGGAAAAGCTCAACAAGGAATTCAAGGGTGACTGGCAGCTGGCCTTGGCGGCGTACAACTGCGGCGAAGGCAAAGTCGCCCGACTCATGGCGCAGAACCGCCGCAAGGGACTGTCCACCGCCTACCAGGACCTGCCACTACCGAAAGAGACCAAGCATTACGTGCCGAAACTCATGGCGATGGTGAATATCATCACCCATCCGGAGAAATACGGCCTGAAAATCAGCCCCATTCCGAATGAGCCCTATTTCACCCAGATCGATATCGGCTCCCAGGTCGATCTCGGGGTGATCGCCAAGCTCGTCGACCTGCCGGTGGAGGATCTGTATAAAATCAATCCTGAATACGTCCGCTGGATTACCGACCCCAATGGGCCGCATCAACTGCTCGTACCGGCGGGCAAGAAAGATGCACTCCTGGCAGGACTCAGCAGCCTGCCGGAAGATGCGCGCGTGCAGTGGCTGCACCACGAAGTCCGGCGCGGCGATACCATCAGCCAGGTCGCACGACGTTATGGCGTCACCATCGAAGCCATCAAAAGCTCCAACCGCCTGAACACCACGCTGATGCGCGCCGGGCAGGACCTGCTGATCCCCGTCTCCCACAGCAAGCTAGCCAGCGCCACCCCCGTCCCCACCGCACCACGCAAGCGCATCGATGATGGCCCGAGTGGACAGGTGCGTGTCACCTACCGGGTACGGTCGGGCGACACGCTGTGGAGCATTGCCCGCCGGTACAACGTCTATGTGCACCAGCTGCGCCAGTGGAATCTTCTGGATGTCGGCCAGATCCTGAAACTCGGGCAAAGAATCCAGGTCTGGACCCGGCCCTCACCGCGCGCCGAGATCGACAGCAACCCAACCGGCTAAAAACCCAGCACCGTCACCCCACGAATCGTAGGTTGGGTTAGCCCGAAGGGCGTAACCCAACAAAACCCCGCCTACGCGGCCGTCGACGCCCCATGTGGTGGGCGATGCCCACCCTACGAACTTGTCCGCGTGATCGTCCGTGGCGCTAGCGCTTAGTCGATCAGCGATGCCTGCAGCAGCACACGGGTGTACTCCTCCCGTGGCGCGGCAAACAACGCATCCGTTTCGCCCTCTTCCACCACACGGCCATGGCGCATGACGATGACCCGATGGGCCATGGCGCGGATCACCGCCAGATCGTGGGTAATAAACAGATAGCTGATGCCATGCTTGACCTGCAGGGCGCGTAACAACTCCAGCACCTGTTTCTGCACCGTGACATCCAGGGCGCTGGTGGGTTCATCCAGCAATATCAGTTTGGGCTCCAGCACCACCACCCGGGCGATGGCGATGCGTTGCCGTTGCCCACCGGAAAACTCGTGGGGATAACGCCATAACATGGATTCATCCAGCCCCACCTCCTCCAGGACCTTGATGATGCGCGCATGCCGCTGCGTCTCGTCGAGATGGGAAAAGTGGATAGACAGCCCTTCGCCAACGATATCCTCTACCGTCATGCGCGGCGACAGGGAGGAATAGGGATCCTGGAAAACGACCTGAAACTCCTTGCGCAACGGCCGTAGCTGGCGCTGCGTAAGCCCGCTGAGCAGCCGGTTGTCGAACACCAGACGCGCGTCGCAGTCCTGCAGGCGCAGCGCACACATGCCCAAGGTGGTCTTACCGGAACCGGATTCA
>JAYSOL010000426.1:0-1586 GCA_043723045.1 Gammaproteobacteria bacterium
GCCAGCGGGCACCCATTCGCCCTGCACGTAAAAAGTATCCTCTACCAAGCCGCTTACAGGAGCGGTCACCGTTTTTTGCGCGAGCTTCCATTCGGCTTGCTTCAGCACGGCGCGCGCCGCTTGCGTGTCGGCCTCGGCGGCGCGGATCTCATCGCTGCGGGCAGCCAAGCCGACGGTGGTCAATTGCGCGTTCAGTTCAGCGATGCGTGCTCGGTCGCTTTCCAACTGGGTGCGCGCATCATCCAGTTTCTGCTTGGAGATAAATCCCTGGGCTGCCAGTTTTTCTTCGCGCTGGAGATTACGTTGCGATAATTTTAGTACCGCCACAGCTTGTTCTCGTTGAGCGCGGACAGCCTCAAGCTCTGAAGGGCGTTTGCCTTTTTTCAGATTGGCAAGCTGCGCCTCGGCGCGATGCAAGCGGTTCTCCGCCTCGGCTCTCGCAGCGCGCTCATTTTCCTGTTCCAGAATGAAGAGTGGTGCACCCATCTTGACCTGTACACCTCGCTGCACGGTGAGCGCATTCAAGTTGCCCGCGAACGGCGCGGCGACCCTGACATATTCGCCTTCTGCATACCCTTGGTATAATCCCTTGGTATCGGAAGAGCAGGCGCTTATAGACGCGTAAGCAATCAATAAAACAGGCATGAATGTGCGCATCACCGCCTCGTGTTTGAAATGTTTTATAACCATTAACTCTCGTGATAATATCAATGTCACGGCGTAGCGCGGACTAGCTGTGCTCCACATCCCGCGCCATCTTCAGCGCGCTTCCCAACCCTCAAGATAAGCGCGCCCTGCAACAATCGCAATAGGCACGACACCAAAGACAATGAACACCAGGTCGCCGGGAAAGCGCAACCATTCCAATAACCGTGGCAGATCGCCTGCGGTGTAGGCGAGACTGCGGGCATGCCAATAGCCGTTCTCCAGCACATCGACCAGTTGCAGGATACCGGCCGGAAACAGGCTCATGACCACCATCATCATCAGACCGCCGTTGAGCCCCCAGAAACCCACCCGCACATATTTTTCAAGGTCTCGCCAAAGCGTTTCGCTGACGGTCTGACGAATGACGAAGACGATGAGACCGATGCCCAACATGCCGAACACGCCCATCATCGCGGCATGGCCGTGGTTGACGGTCAGTAGCGTGCCCACTTCGAAATAATTGATGATTGGCAAGTTGATGAGGAAACCAAAAATACCGGCACCGACGAAGTTCCAGAAGCCGACCGCCATCAGGAAATAGAAGGTCCATTTATGCGGCACATCTACGCGCGGGCGCGCGGCATCGGAACTGGGTCGGGATAGTCGGACAAAATCCCAGGCGTCGAGCGTGATGAGCGTGAGCGGCACCACCTCCAGTGCGGAGAACAGCGCACTCAAGGCCATGTTGAAGCTGGTCTGGCCGGTCCAATACCCATGATGCCCGGTACCGATGAACCCACCGGCGAAATAGAGAATGGCATCGATGAATACTGCACGGCACATTACACCGTGCAGCGGCCTGCTTACTGGCCTTTCATCCCGCCGTCCATCTTGCCGCCCTTGGTATCCCCACCCATGGTACCGTGCTCCATCATTCC
>JAYSOL010000427.1:0-2741 GCA_043723045.1 Gammaproteobacteria bacterium
GCCAGCTCGCTGCCGGAAATCTTGCGGCGGCGGAACGCCGGCTTGCCGGTTTTCTTGCCCGCACCGGCCTGGTCACTGCCCCCTTGTATCGGCTCCACCTTCAGGGGGGTAAGGCCACGTTCGCGTAATGCCGCGCGCACCTGGCGCTCGGCGTCGCCCTCCAGCACACCCTTGACCGAGCGGCCCTGGGCGTCCAGGGCGGCGTATTCGTAGGCCGCCATCAGCCGGTCTCGCGCGACACGCGCAGGACTTCTTCCAGGCTGGTCTCGCCGGCGCGTACCCAGCGCAGACCGTCCTGGCGCAGGGTGCGCATGCCGTGGGCACGGGCATGGTCCCGCAGCCGGCCTTCCGAGGCGCCATCGTGGATCAGGCCGCGCAGGGCGTCATCCACTTCCAGCAGTTCATACACACCGCTGCGTCCGTGGTAACCAGTGTTACTGCAGACCGGGCAGCCGACGGGGGTATTGATCGTGAGGCTCCCATCCTCCTCCGGCATCAGTTCCAACATGCGCGCCTCGGTGGCGTCCGGTGCATGCGGCTGGCGGCATTGAGGACAGAGTTTGCGCACCAGGCGCTGCGCCACCACGCCCAACAGACTCGATGCCACCAGGAACGGCTCGACCCCCATGTCCACCAGACGCGTCACCGCGCCGACGGCGTCGTTGGTATGCAGGGTGGCCAGCACCAGATGGCCGGTGAGACTCGCCTGCACCGCGATCTGCGCGGTCTCGAGATCGCGGATTTCACCGATCATGATGATGTCCGGGTCCTGGCGTAGGATGGCGCGCAGGGCGCGGGCGAAGGTGAGTTCGATCTTGGCATTGACCTGGGTCTGACCCACGCCGTCCAGGTCGTATTCGATGGGGTCTTCCACCGTGACGATGTTGTAGCGCTTGGAGTCCAGTTGCGACAGCCCGGCATAGAGGGTCGTGGTCTTGCCCGAGCCCGTGGGGCCGGTGACCAGGATGATGCCGTGGGGCTGGTGGATCAGATGATCCAGCCTCTCGAGGGTCGTCGGGGCCATGCCCAAGTTGGTGAGATTGAGACGCCCGGCCTGTTTGTCCAGCAGGCGCAACACCACGCGTTCGCCGTGCCCGGTGGGCAGGGTCGAGACGCGCACGTCCACCGGCCGGCCGGCCAGGCGCAGGGTGATGCGACCGTCCTGGGGCAGACGCTTCTCGGCGATATCGAGGCGCGCCATGATCTTGATGCGCGAGGCGATGACGCCGTGCAACACCTGCTGCGGTTCGACGATGTCGCGCAGGATGCCGTCCAGGCGGAAGCGCACCACGGAGCGCGTCTCGAACGGCTCGATATGAATATCCGACGCGCCCTCGCGCACCGCCTGGCTCAGCAGGGCATTGATCAGGCGCACGATGGGCGCATCGTCCTCACTCTCCAGCAGGTCCGCCGCCTTGGGCAGGTTCTGGGCCAGCGCCTTCAGGTCCATGTCCTCGCCCAGATCGTCCACGATCTGCATGGCGTGATTCATACCGCGATCGTAGGCGCGATTGAGCGCCGTCTCGAAGTTTTCCGGAGTGAGTTCACAGATCTGAATCGGTTGCCCGAGCACGCGCCGCAGCTCCGCCAAGGCGGCGCTCGACACCCCCGGACGCACCCACACCTCCATGGCATCCCCAGCCTGGCGCGCACTGATGACGCCGTGGCGCTTGGCGAAGTGATACGGCAGGCGCTGGGTGGCCTGGAGATCGAGGTGTTGCAGGTCGGGCGCCGTGGTCATGGGGATTACTCAGGTACTGTCTTGGGTCCCGCGTTGTCGGCGGTGGGCGACTCGGCGACCGGTGCCGGGGGCTCGCCCTCACGCCTCGCCTCACCCGGATCCGTCGCGTCTTCCTCTTTCTCCACGGGCTTCGGCACGGGCTGGACCGGCTTGAAGCGCTGCATAATCTCGGCGCGATCGCCGCGATTGCTGCGGTCACCGGCACCGATAGTCTCGTAGCGATCGGCGGTAACGCGATAGGTGTCGTTGGCGTTGCGGATAATCACCGGCCGCAGAAAGATCATCAGATTGGTCTTGCCCTTGGAGCGGCTGCGATACTTGAACAACTCGCCCAGCACCGGGATGCTGCCAAGGATCGGTACCTGGGAGACACTGCTGCTGTTTTTATCTTCGATGAGACCACCGAGCACCATGGTGTCGCCGTCGTCGATGATCACCGTGGTGTCCAGGGAACGCTTGTTGGTGATCAGGTCGGAGGCGGACTCGACGGACGGCGCCACACTCGACATCTCCTGGTTGATGACCAGCTTGACCCCGCCGCCCTCGGAGATCTGCGGCTTGATCTTGAGGGTGAGACCGACGTCCTTGCGCTCGATGGTCTGAAACGGATTAGCCGCCGCACCACCCGTGCCCGCGGCCTGGGCGAAACTGCCGGTCACGAAGGGTACGTTCTGGCCCACCACGATCTTGGCCTCGGCGTTGTCCAGCATGACCATGTTGGGCGTGGAGAGCACATTGGCCTTGGTATCGGACTGGAGGGCGCGCGCCAAAGCACCGAGGCCGCGCGTTTTGGTCCCGTCCGGTAAAGTAATTTCCCGTCCGAGGTAACCCAGGGTGAGTCCATCGGTACCGGCTAGGTTTGCACCCTTCTTCAGAAAGGTGCTGACAATGCCTGCGCCGGAGGCACTCGGGAAATTCTGCACGCCCACCAGGGCGCCGGCATCGTTACCGGTGCCGCTACCGCCCGGTGTACCGCCTGCCCATTGGATACCGAACTGCA